>JACPWC010000014.1 GCA_016197225.1 Chloroflexota bacterium | reverse complement strand
GGATTCGAACCTGCGACCTCCGGGTTATGAGCCCGACGAGCTGCCACTGCTCTACCCCGCATCGTATGTGGGCGCACTGCGCCGATAAAAATGCGCTGAACTTCCTCAGCGCGGGCGCACTATAACACACGCCTCTGCAAGCGTCAAGGGTTTGCGCGACGCTTCACGAGCGTAGCGAGCGCATCAAAAAAATTGTGATACTATCTTCGCTATGCACCGCCCACCACTCGACACTCACTACTCATCACCCATTGTCTCCTTGTCTCCTTGTCTCCTTGTTTATTGTTCATTGTTCATAGCCTCATTGCTCATCACATCCTGCGCCCCCTCGCTCACGCCGCCGCCATCTGCGTCACTCAACATCACCATCATTGCTGACGGCAAAACCGTTGCCCTTGCCACCCAAGCACTCACCGTGCGCGAGGTCGTTGCCGAAGCCAATCTCACCCTGAGCGAGCTGGATAAAATCACGCCATCCGAGTTCGCGCCCCTGGTTGACGGCCTGACGATCCAGATCATTCGAGTGACGACCCAGACCGAAATCGAAGAAGTCGCCATCTCTTTTGAAAAACAAACTCAGCCGAATGAAGGTCTGCCCGCCGGTGAAACACGGCTCCTGCAAGCCGGCGTCAACGGCGTGGACGAGATCACGTATCGTCTCGTGTTTGAAGACGGCGCGCAAGTGTCGCGCACCGTCGTCCGTCGCGTTACCCTCAAAGAGCCTCTGCCGGAAATCGTCATGATCGGCGCCCAAACCTCCTTTACAGCCATTCCCATCCCCGGCGCGCTGGCCTATGTGTCGGCCAACAACGCCTGGCTCATGCGCGACTCCAGCGGCAGCCGCAAGCCACTCACCACCTCCGGCGACCTCGACCGCCGTGTCTTTAGCCTCTCGCCAGACGGCGACTACATTCTTTTCACTCGCACCATCCCCGACCCAGCCGCGGCTCAACCTGCCGGGCTTTCCAACAGTTTGTGGGCCGTCAACACGCGCGAGCCAAACGCTAAGCCATTCGACCTCGGCATAAAAAATATATTGTGGGCCGATTGGTCGCCCGCTGCGAAGCATACCCTGGCCTACACCACCGCTGAACCACGCTCGACCGCGCCCGGATGGCAGGCCAACAACGACCTCTACCTCCTCACCTTCGATCAACGTGGCAACCCCGACGAACCCAAACTGGCGCTCGAACCTTCCTCCGGCGGCCTCTACGGCTGGTTCGGCACCAACTTCGCCTGGGCGCCCGACGGCTCACGCCTCGCCTTCTCTCAAGCCGACAAGCTTGGCTTGATCGATCCCTCCACGACTTCAGCATTTCCCATCGCCGGCTATCCCATCTTCCAAACTTATAGCGACTGGGTTTGGAATCCTGCCATTACCTGGTCGCCTGACAGCAGTTTTATCTACACGGTTTTGCATGGGCCGCCGGTGGGCCTCGAAACCCCCGAAGACAGCCCGGTGTTCGACGTGGCGGTGATTGCCGCCGATGGATCGTTCGATGCTTCACTCATCGCTCAAGCCGGGATGTGGGCCTCGCCCACGCCCTCGCCCGACGGCGCGCGAGTGGCCTACCTGCAAGCCACCTCGCCGCTCGACAGCGTCACCAGCCGCTACCGAATCATGATCATGGATCGTGACGGCAGTAACGCCTCGGCCCTCTTTCCTCCGCCCGACCAGCCCGGCCTCAAAAAAGTTGACGTCACCTTCTACTGGTCGCCGGACGGCAAACAACTGGCCGTCATCCACAACGGCAACCTGTGGGTCGTGGATGTCGCCACCCGCCTCAGCCAGCAACTCACCGGCGACGGCCAGACCACCAACCCCACCTGGGTCAAATAACATTGCGCCGCGCCCTGCTCTTCACCATCATCTTCGGCCTCTGCCTGTTGACTGCCGCCGCGCTTGTCTCACAAGCTCGAACGCAAACACGCGGCCTTGATCTCGGTTCGCCACCCAACCGCCCCGGCATTTACGGCATCAACATTGATCCCTTAGGTAGCGCCACCGACCAGGCTCAACAACTGGAGGCGGCTCAACAAAATGGATTCACCTGGGCGCGCCAGTCGTTCAATTATCAAACGAACGATTGGGCCGCGTCTGATCAACTAATTGACAATATCAACAGACACGATCTTAAACTGGTCGCCGTTCTCACGGGGTCGCCGCCGCCTGACCCCGAAGCCTTCTCGCGCTTCACCGCCGGCTTCGCCGCTCGCTACGCTGACCAGATTGACGTCTATCAAATTTGGGATGAGCCGAACTTAGAGTCCGGCTGGGGCGGCCCACCGGAACCGGCAGAGTACGCCCGCCTGTTGCAATTGGCTTACGCCGGGATTCACAAAGCCGATCCAACTGCCACCGTTCTGCTTGCCGGCCTCGCGCCCACAGTTGAAACCGGCCCCAAAAACCTGAGCGACATTCTCTACCTCCGCCAGCTTTACGAACTTGGCGCGGGGCCGTACTTCGACGCTGTGGCCGGCAAACCTTATGGCTTCAATTTCTCGCCGGCTGATCGAACGGTTGATCCAAACGTCTTGAACTTTTCGCGCTTGATTCTGCTTCGCGAAGAAATGATCGCTCACGGCAACGGCGACAAATTTTTGTGGTCGTCGAACTTTGGCTGGAACACCCGCCCCTCAATTTGGGGGCATGTAAGTGTGGAAGAGCAGTTGACCTACACTCGCGCCGCTTACGTTCGCACTGCAAGCGAGTGGCTCTGGGCCGGGCCGATGTTTCTTGAGACGAGTGCCCTCAGTTCGCCCTCGGTTGACCCGCACGAGGGTTTTGCGATGCCGAACATGAGCGGTATCGTTCCTCAGCAGGCAGGCGTTGTAGTCCCTGGAAACTACTCCCCCTCCCAATTAACTGCCTACGCACAATTTGAGGGGGCATGGAAGTTCTCTGATCTCGGCGCGGACATTCCGCAAAACGGCCCGGCCACCATTCGCTTTGACTTTGAAGGAACCGAACTTGCCCTCACGCTTCGCCGCAACAACTATCGAGCCTATCTCTTTGTCACGGTTGACGGCCAACCCGCCAACGCCCTGCCCCGCGACTCCAACGGCGAAGCCTACGCCATCCTCACTTCACCCGATCTCGCGCCGCGCACCGACACGATCACGCTTGTCACCGGCCTCGCCCCCGGCAAGCACACCGCCTTCATCCGCGCCGACCGGGGCTGGGATCAGTGGGCTATCGTCAACATCCGGGTTGGCCCCAATGTGTCCCAGCCTGACGTTCGACTCCCTCTCTCTGCTCTCGCCATTATCGGCCTCGTCAACTTCATCGGTCTCCTCCGCACAATCTCCACGCGAAGCGTCCAGCCTCCAATCTCTAATCTCAAATCTCGTCTTTCCGATTCCACCCAGACCTTCATCGCCGCCCTCCTCTCGGCCCTGCTCTGGGCCTCGGCCTGGCTCACCTGGGGCAGTGACACAGCGCAGGTCATTCGCAAATACGGCGATGCTGCGCCGCTCATCGTCACCCTGCTCACCGCCGGCCTCTTCTACTACTCGCCCTTCCTCATTCTCACGCTTCTCTGCCTCGCTCTTCTCTTTTCTCTTTTCTACCTTCGCCCCGATCTCTCCCTGCCCCTCATCGCCTTCACCGCGCCGTTCTACCTCATGCCGCGCCCGCTCTGGGATCGCGCCTTCTCGATGGTTGAAATCCTCACCGTGCTTGCGTTTGTGCCTGCCATTCTCCGCCTTATCCCAAGATTACGCCTTCTCCCCTTCTCCTCTTCTTCCCTTCTCCCTCTCGATCTCTCCATCCTCCTCTTTGTCATCATCTCCGCCGCCAGCCTCTTCGTCGCCGACGTGCGCGGCGTCGCCATCCGCGAGTTTCGCGTCATCGTGTTGGAGCCGGCGCTCTTTTATTTGCTCTTGCGACTCGCCCCACTCGATCAAAAAGGAATCTGGCGCATCGCAGACTTCTTCTTGCTGGGCGCGGCCCTGGTGGCCGCCATTGGTCTGGGAAACCTGGTGACCGGCACAAACCTTATCACCGCCGAGGGCGGCGTGGCCCGAATCCGATCCGTCTTTGGCTCGCCCAACAATCTGGGGTTGTTTCTAGGCCGGGCCTTGCCCATTGCCGTGGCGGTCGCCCTGTTAAGTCGCCCCGGCTGGCGGCGACTCTTATATGCGCTCGCCGCCAGCCTCATCGGCGTTGCCATCATCCTGAGTTTCTCTAAAGGCGCACTGTTGCTCGGAGTCCCGGCGGCGTTGGCGACGATCCTCATTTTCTGGGGCGGGCGACGGGCCGCGCTGGCCCTGGCCGGATTGGCCGCCGCTGGCGGGGCGGCGTTGATCCCGCTCTCGCGCCATCCGCGCTTCGCCGACCTGCTCAACCTGACCAGCGGCACGTCGTTCTTCCGCCTTCAACTCTGGCGCTCGGCGCTGGCCATGTTTGCCGATCATCCAGTTTTGGGTGTGGGACTCGACAACTTTTTATACGCCTATCGCGGCAAATATATTTTGCCTGAAGCCTGGCAGGAGCCGAACCTGCCGCACGCTCACAACGTTTTTCTGGATGCTCTCACTCGCCTCGGCCTGTTAGGCCTGCTTGCCTTCCTGGCCTTATTCGCTTCATTCTTTAGCACGGCCCGCGACACCCTGCGCCGCCTCACCGACCCCGGCCTCCGCGCTCTGACCATTGGCCTGATTGCTTCGATGGTCAACACGCTGGCTCACGGTCTGGTGGATACCGGCTACTGGTTTGTAGATTTGGCTTTTGTGTTTATGATGACGCTGGGGTTGATGGCGGCGATCCACAAGACCTGCCAGGCTCCTGGCTCCTAAAACCTGACGGCTGCTTTATGCCTCATGGTACAATCCAGCCGCACTTTCAAACCTGGAGAATAATACTCATGCGCGTTCTAATCACCGGCGGCGCCGGTTTTATCGGCTCACACTTGTGCGATCGTTTTCTGGCCGACGGCCACAGCGTGATCGCCATGGATAACTTGATCACCGGCTCGACCCGCAACCTCCAACACCTGGCCGGGCGCGACGATTTCCTCTTCATCAAGCACAACGTCTCGAATTACATTTTCGTGGACGGCGAGGTTGATGTGGTGATGCACTTCGCCTCCCCGGCCAGCCCGTCGCAAACGGCCACCACCAGCTACCTGCAACTTCCCATTCAAACCCTCAAGGTTGGCGCTCTCGGCACACATAATGCGCTGGGCGTGGCCAAGGCCTTCGGCGCAAAATTCCTCCTGGCCTCTACTTCCGAAGTGTATGGCGACCCGCTGGAACACCCGCAAAAGGAAACCTACTGGGGCCACGTTGACCCGGTGGGGCCGCGCTCGGTGTACGACGAAGCCAAGCGTTTCGCCGAAGCCATCACCATGGCCTATCACCGCACGCATGACGTGGACACCCGCATTGTCCGCATCTTCAACACTTACGGCCCGCGCATGCAACTCGACGATGGCCGTGTCGTCCCCAATTTTGTGGGCCAGGCTGTGCGCAAAGAGCCGCTCACAGTGTATGGCGACGGCTCGCAAACCCGAAGCTTTTGCTACGTGAGCGATCTGGTGGAAGGCATTATGCGCCTGTTGAACTCGGACGAGCACGAGCCGGTCAACATTGGCAACCCCACCGAGATCACCATTTTGGAGTTCGCCGAGGCCATCAACCGCATCACCGGCAACCCGGCAGGCATCAAGTTTGAGCCAATGAGCCGCACCAAAGGCGACCCCCAACGCCGGCGGCCCGACATTTCCAAAGCCAAGCGCATTCTTAATTGGGAGCCTGATGTCCCACTCGAACATGGCATGTCGAAGACCATCGAGTATTTCGCCGGGCAGATGTGACATGGCGCGAATCGCCAATTCACATTTGAAGTAATGGCCTCTTCCCTCCGCGCGCGCGGCGCTTTCCACAACAGCGCGGCTCTTCTTGCAATCGCGGCGTTTGTGATCGGTCTGCTCCTCGCTCGCCTGCCACTGCCTCTGAGTTTGGCCGTCACCGGCGGCGGCGCTTTGCTCCTCTTCGCCCTCGTCGAGCCGCTGGCCGGGCTGGCCTTCATGCTCCTCCTCGGCCCAGCCGAGCCGTTGCTCTACGCCGCCTACCCGTCCATCCCAATTCCCTGGGGTCAGATCGGGGTCGCCATCTTTGTCGGCGGGTGGACCTTGCGTTGCCTGGCCCGGCGCGAACTGCGCTGGCCCCACTTACCAATTACCCTTCCCTTCGTCCTCTACCTGTTCGCCATCACCCTCTCATTCACCGTTCAACAGGTGCGCTCGCCGTTTGCCGCCATGCAGGAACTGGTCAAGTGGCTGGAGATGTACCTCGTCGCCGGAATTGTGGCCGGCGTGGCCGGGCGCAAAAGACTGGGCTGGGTGCTGGCCATCGTGTTTCTGGTCGGCGTTGTGCAGGCCGGGATCGGCTTCTGGCAGTTTCAGTTTCGCGGCCACGGCCCGGAAGGATTCAGAATTCTCGGCACACACTTTCGCGCTTACGGCACGTTCGAGCAACCCAACCCCTTCGGCGGCTTCATGGGCCTGGTCTGGCCGGTAGCGGCGAGCCTGGCGATGGCAATGGCTCTCGAATTCGTCAGGAACTTTAGGGTCTCCCGGCTTGAGCGTGCTATAGTATTGCTCCGCAAGAACTGCGCTGACCGCGAAGATGTTGATCCACGAAGTCACACGAAGGAACACCAAGAATTCTTCGTGAAACTTCGTGGCCTTCGTGGATTGTTTTTGGTTGCGGCTGGAAGCCGCGCTATAGTTTTGTTTGGCAGTGCCCTGGTCGCAATCGCCACGCTCGCCGCCCTCTTTCTCTCGTTCTCGCGCGGCGCGTGGCTGGGGGCGGTTGCCGCCGCCGGGGTCATGCTCATCTTCTGGCCGCGGCGCCGCTGGTTTGGAATCGGGCTGGCCGCCGGAGGCCTGGCCGCGTTTCTCCTCCTGTATAATCTGGGTCTGTTGCCGTCGGCCATCGCAACCCGCTTTGCCGACGTAGGCGACTTTGTGCAAGTGTACGACGTTCGCGGCGTGCACATCAACGACAGCAACTTTTCAATCGTCGAACGGCTGGCCCACTGGCAGGCCGCCCTCAACATGGCCGAAGCCAACCCGATCGTGGGCGTGGGCCTCAATAACTATGATCAGGCTTACGACGATTACCGGCTGATCAACTGGCGGTACAGCCTCGGCCATGCTCACATGATCTACCTGAACGTGCTGGCCGAAACCGGAATCGTCGGGTTGGCCGCCTACCTATTTTTGTGGGGCGGAGTCCTGTTCATCACCGTCCGCGCCATTAATCGCAACGGCGGCCTGGAGCGGGCGCTGGCCGTTGGCCTGCTCGGCGCGTGGGTGCATCTCGCCACCCACCAGATACTGGACAACTTATACGTCGGTAACATCGCCTTGTACCTGGGCGCGCTGTTAGGCGTGCTATGTATTTTGGGTGAAGCGCCGGGCGCAGGCCGTAATGACGAAGATCACGACCTGCCGTCCACGCCTCACATTGCAACTTCATGACACTGGTAGAAACCATCGCCCACCTTCGGGCCAAAACACCCAAAGAGCAAAAACGCTTCATCAAGTTTCTAATTGTTGGCGCTCTGGGCTTTGCCGTAGACTTTGGCGGCTTCAACCTCTTCCACTTCCTCAAAGTCGGGCCAACCGTGGCCGGCCTCCTATTTCCCCCCCTCGGCGGCTATCTGCTTGAGCACCCCGAAATCGTCGAACAGTCACTTTCCTTTTCGTGCGCCGTCCTCAGCAACTTCATCTGGAACTACTTTTGGATTTACCCTGAAGCGCGAGAGGCCAATCAGGCTCGCAAGATAATGATGTTCGTGGTCATCAGCGTCGCCGGCCTGATCATCGGCATCCCGGTCTTTACCGCCGCCCTGTTCGTTGCCAAAAACATCGTGGCTTCACTCAGCCTCGACAACCTGGGCTTCAACCTGGCCGGCAACATGGCTCTGGTCTGCCGGGTCGTCGTCCTGCTCTTTTGGAACTTCTTCGCCAACCGCAAATTAACTTACGGCGACGTGAAATAGAAACCGATGCGAATTGGCATCGAAGTGACCGCCGCCGCGCGGCAGGGCGGCGGCATCGGGCGCTACGTCCGCGAACTTCTCAAGGCGCTGGCTCAACGCGACAGCGAGAATCAGTATCGGCTTTTCTTCGCTTCACCCAACCCTGTTCCTCACCCACTGCCGCCACTGCCGAGCAACTTTTCGATTCGTCATTTGCCCTTTCATGACATCTGGCTGGCGCGGCTCTGGCACCGGGCGCAACTTCCAGCGCCGGTGGACCTGATCACCGGGCCGATTGACATTTACCATGCGCCCGACTTCACCCTGCCCCCGACTCGCGTCTCGTCTCTTCTTACTATTCACGACCTGTCATTCGCCCGCGATCCAGAGTCGGCGGCCCCCGGCCTGCGCGCTTACCTCAACACCGTCGTGCCGCGCTCAGTAAGGCGCGCCAGTCACATCATCGCCGTCTCGCAGACCACCAAAAACGACCTCATTGAACTTTATAACACGCCCGCTAACAAAATCACGGTAGTATACGAAGGCGTTGACTCGATCTTCAAGCCCACGCCAAGCCCGGCCATCCGCGCCAAGTACGGGCTGGGCGACAAGCCTTTTATCTTCTCTGTCTCCACTCTCCAGCCGCGCAAAAACTTTCAGCGGTTGATTCAGGCCTTTGCCAGACTGCCAGCCGACTTCAATCTGGTAATCGCGGGCGGCAAAGGTTGGCTGTACGACGATATTTTTGCCGAAGCCGAAAAGCCTGCCGCGCGTGGCCGGGTGATCTTCCCTGGCTTCGTGCCCGACGCCGACCTGCCCGCGCTTTACACCGAAGCGGCTCTCTTCGCTTACCCTTCTTTATATGAAGGCTTCGGCCTGCCCCTGCTTGAGGCCATGGCCTGCGGCACGCCGACTGTCACTTCCAATGTGTCGTGCCTGCCCGAAGTCGCCGGCGGCGCGGCGGTGCTGGTTGACCCCTACAGCGTCGAGTCCATTGCCACCGGTCTCAAAGAGGCGGCGACCACCCCGGAACCCTGGGTGAGGAAAGGACTCAAGCGAGCGGCGGGGTTCCGCTGGGATGAGGCGGCGAGTCAATTGTTGGCGCTTTATCAAAAATTGTCCTGAGATATAATCAGGCTAATGTCACTTCACCCCATTTACTCCACTCGTGGCGAACACGTTGCGTTCTTTGCCAAAGGCTATCTCTTCAGCCGTAACGGCGAGTGGATCGGTTTTGTGGATGCCCAAACGGCGCAGTTGTTCGCGATGAACGGCGAGCACGTGGGCTACTTGAGCCGCGATGGGCGGCTTCTGCGAAAGCGGTCAATGGACGACCGGGTTCCCCGCCGCGCGCCCCCGCCCCTGCCGCCTCGCCCCGACCTGCCTTCCAACGTGCCCCTGCCGCCCATGTATTCCGAGCTTGGCTTTGAGACGGTGGACATCATGGACGAGATGCCGGAGCTATTGCCGACTGCCGACTCCGACGACCTGCGGCCCGACATGGATTAGAGACTGGAAGTTGGAGATTAGAGGTTAGAGCAACTTCCAACTTCCAATTTCCACCCTCCAACTTCCAAACAATGAACGGTAAAACAACCTCCGAGTCCCGCCTCACCCTCAACCAACTCATGTTGCCCGAACACGCCAACACCCTGGGCAACGTTCATGGCGGCTGGATCATGAAACTGGCGGACGAAGCCGGCGGCCTGTGCGCCATTCGTCATGCCCGCCGCCCGTGCGTCACCGTTGGCATGGACTCGATGACGTTCACCAAACCGGTGCACATGGGCGAACTCCTGGAACTGACGGCTGAGGTCACCTGGACGGGCCGCACCGCGATGGAGGTGCAGGTGAATGTCACTGCCGAAAATCCGTTGACGGGTGACCGGGTGCACACCAACTCGGCCTACCTTGTCTACGTGGCCCTCGACGCCCGCGGCCAACCCGCGCCCGTGCCGCCTCTGATCCCGGAAGACGCCGCCCAGCGCGAGCGCATGGCCGCCGCGCAGAAACGGCAGGACTATCGTATCAAACAGCGCCAGCTAAAAAAGGCTGAAGCAGATCAACGCGGATAACCTATGGCTAACGTCTCTTCGCTCGTCCAGCTCATCGAACAAGTTTCGGCCAAACGCATTCTGGACGCCGCGCCGACAGAAGATCGCGGCCTGGCCGAGCGCCTGCCCTTTCCCTTCATGGCTCTCGTCGGTCAGGTGGAGATGCGAACCGCGCTTCTGCTTACCCTGATCAATCCGGCGGTCAACGGCGTTCTGCTGGTGGGGCCGCGCGGCACGGGCAAAACCACCGCCGTTCGCTCCCTGGCCGACATTCTGCCTCTCGTGCCGCGTTCGTTGTGCCAGTATGGTTGCCTGCCGGAAGATATTGAAGGCGGCGGCATGGACGCCGTGTGCCCCGACTGCGCCAAGAAATTTGGTGAAGGCCGGCCGCTCACCCAACCCGATCAGGTGGCGCTGGTGGAACTGCCGCTCAACGCCCGGCTGGAAGACGTGGTGGGCGGCCTCAACGAAGTGGCCGCCGCCCACAACCGCGCCATGCTTCAACGCGGCATCCTGGCTCGCGCCGACCGAAACCTGCTTTACGTGGACGAAGTCAACTTGCTGGCCGACGAGATCGTGGACTCGATCCTCGACGCCGCCGCACAGGGCCAGTACACGCTTCGGCGCGGCCCGTTCTCGGCCACCTACCGCGCCCGCTTTGCCCTCGTTGGCTCTATGAACCCTGAAGAAGGCCGCCTTCGCCCGCAAATTCTCGACCGTTTCGGCCTGCGCCTGATCGTGCGCGGCCTGACCGACACCGCCGAGCGTTTGGAGGCCTACCGCCGGGTGCGGGCCTACCTCACCAACCCGCGAGCGATGGTGGCCGCTTATGAAGAGCAAACGCTCATCGCCCAAAGTGAAATCCAGTCGGCGCGAGAACTTCTGCCAACTGTAAAGCTCACACCTGAAGCTGAAAGCGCCGGCCTGGAGCTGGTGCGCCAGATGAAGATCGACTCGCTCCGAGCCGAGATCACCCTCTTTGAGTCTGCTCGCGCCTACGCCGCCGCCGACTCTCGCCTCGAGGCTTCCACCGCCGATGTGCGGGCCGTGGCCGCCATGTCGCTCCGCCTTCGCCGCTCGCAATTCATGGAGAAGTATTTTGAAGAGCAAGGGAGCGAAGAGACGGAGATCAAGTCGGTGATCGATTCGGTCATTCCTGAGTAAAACGACAAACGTCAAACGACATTACCCCTGTCGTTTGACGTTTGTCGCTTGACGCCCCCCGCCTTGAAATCGCCTCTTATTCCTCTCGCCCTCGCCTGGCTCGGCTACTTCACGCCCTGGCTGTGGCCCGTGCCTGCCGCCCTGCGTCTCTCCGGCTACGATCTCGTCGAGTGGCTCACCTTTGCCCAGAGCGTCCGCGACGGCACTTACCCCATCACCCGCGTGGACATGCTCTGGCCGTTGATTGGCCTTGCCTTACTGACGGCTCTGACGATAGGAATTGAACTACTAAGAATTGAACCGCGAAGACGCCAAGAGCGCAAAGAAAAACTTTTTTCTTCTCTTTGTGTCCTTCGCGTCTTCGCGGTGAAGAATTGGCTTCAGTTAGCCTTAGCCCTCTTCGCCGCCTTCCTCATCCTGCCCGGCTACCCCTTCATCCTCACCGCCCACACCGACCCCGAACTGCGCCCGCAGTTGATCGCCGGACTCGTTACCGGGCTGGCCGTCTTGCTCGCCACAACGCTGGCCGTTTACCGCCCTGCCCTTGCCGAATGGCTCAGCCTCTCTACCTCGCTGATCGCCCTCACCGCCACCCTTCGCGCCTACGCTCTGGCCCGCCAGCCCATCGCCGACATCTTCACCAAACCTGCGCCGATTGGCTATGGTTTCATGCTCACCATCGTTGGATTCGGCTGGCTGGCCGCCCAATGCTTGACCCGACTTTGGCGGAATGGTAGAATGCCACAAGTTGATTGAATTGCGGGTGTGGCGCAATGGTAGCGCAGAATCTTCCCAAGATTAAGGTTGTGGGTTCGAATCCCATCACCCGCTCACACAAAAAGGGTCGCCAATGAAATGGCGGCCCTTTTGATTCTGTTATACTAACCCACCATGCGCCTCCTCCGCCACCCGCTCTTTCTCGCCGTCGCCCTCGGCCACTTCACGGTGGATGTGCTCAACGGCCAGACCGGCGTTTTGCTGGCCGTGCTCAGTACGCCGCTCGGGTTGAGCAATCAGAACCTCGGCCTTATCGCCACCATTTATGCCATCTTTGGCGCGCTCTCGCAACCGCTCTTCGGCTGGTTCTCCGATCGCACTGGCGGGCGCTGGACGATGGCTGGCGGTGTGCTGGCGATGGCAGTTTGCTTCTCGCTCGTCGCGCTTGCGCCCGGCTGGTGGGCCATCGTCTTTCTCGTTATCGGCGCGCTCGGCTCGGCGGCCTTCCACCCAACCGGCGCCAACAAAGCCACCCAGGTCGGCTATGTCCACATGGCCGGTCAGGCGGCCACGGCGGCCTCCCTGTTCTTTCTCTTCGGCCAGGGCGGGCTGTCGCTCGGCCCCGCGCTCGGCGGCTTCATCCTGGATCACTTTGAACGATCCGGCCTGTTGCTGATCACCCTCCCCAGCATTCTGATTAGCTTTCTGGTCGCCTACCAACCAAGAAACATGACACCTCGCCCGGCAACGCCCGCCAGCCATTCGCCCGCCGGGGCAACCCTCTCACGCTCGTCGTTCATCCAGCTTGGCGTGATCATGCTTGTGGCCGGACTGCACACCTGGGGCCAAAACGCGACGACGACTTTCGCGCCCAAACTCTTTCACGATCTCGGCATGTCGCCGACCATTTACGGGGTTATCATTGCTTTGTTCATGGGCGGCTCGGCAGTGGGCGGTGTGCTGGGCGGAATCCTGGCTGACCGTTGGGGCCGCCACCAGACCATCACCCTGGCGCTGGGTTTAAGTGTCTTTTCGTTTTATGTGTTGCCTGTCGTCAGCGGTGCCTGGCTGTATCTGGCCTCGTTCGTCGCCGGGTTTCTCAACGGCGCGCCGCACAGCACGGTGGTGGCCATGGCCCAGCGCGTCCTGCCCGGTCGCGGCGGGTTAGCCTCCGGTGTCATCCTGGGCTTCATGTTTACTTCAGGCGCGCTGGGCACGGCCCTCAGCGGCGCAGTGGCCGACCGCATCGGCCTGACTCAAGCCCTGCAAGGCAACGCCCTCATTATGCTGATTGCCATGGCTATCAGCCTGGCGCTGTGGCTGGAAGTCAAGCCCGCCGCTCGCCAGAATGTAACCCAGGAGACAGCCAGCGATTAAGATTTGTGTAACACTTACGGATTAGGCTGGACTCAAAGACATGCTCAACTTCCTCAAGCGCCAACCTGATTACAAGGCCGCCACCGCCAACCTCACCAAGCACAACGTGGAGGCCGCCCTCAGTGGCCGCTTCACCGCCTGGCTGGAAGCCGCCGCGGACCACGAACTGTTTCACGTCAACCCGCGCTACCTGGCCGACAAACTGAGTCTCGACGAACGGGCCACGCTCAAACTGCTGGTGGCCGCGCTCTACGAAGGCGTCGTCGCCATGCATTGGGACGTGCGTTGCCCGGTTTGCGGCATGCGCAACAACAACGACTCGCTGGGCGACCTGAAACACGAGATGCAGTGCTCGATGTGCCACGCCCGCTTCGCCCCTCATTTCGACGAAGAAGTGCGCGTCACCTTCAGCCTCCACGCCCGCCTGCGCGCACTGCCGCCGGCGGCGGACGACAAAGCCTTCCGCGAGGAAATTGATACCCGTTATGGCCCCACCCTCGGCCAGAGCCTGCTCCTCCTCCCCGACTTCCAACGCCTCTTTCCGCAAGAACGCCTCCTGCCAGACGAAAGCCTCGAAGTCTCCCGCGCCGCCCTCCTCTTCACCGACCTTGCCGGTTCAACCGCCCTCTACGCCGCCCGCGGCGACCCGCGCGCCTACCATCTCGTCCGCCTCCATTTCGACGAACTCTTCGCCGTTGCCGACAAACATGGCGGCACTGTCGTCAAAAACATTGGCGACGCCATCATGGCCGCCTTTCAAACGCCGGCCGAGGCCCTGCGCGCCGCGCTCGACATGCAAACCGCCATTGCCGCCCTCAACCAGCGCGAGCGCCTGACCAGCGACGAAGCCCTGATTCTCAAAGTCGGCCTGCACAGCGGCCCCTGCCTCAGCGTCACCCTCAACGACCGCCCCGACTATTTTGGCACCACCGTCAACATCGCGGCCCGGGTGCAAGGCATCTCACACGGCGGCGACGTGGTCTTCACCGATGCCGTCCGCGACGACGCCGAAGCCCAAAAGCTACTGGCAGGCAAAACGCTTGAAAGCGATTGCGTCACCGTCAAAGGCATTGAAGGCGAGATCGCCGTGCATCGCCTGGGCAGGGTTGGGGCCGACTCCTAATCTTCTACTCAGAAACATAGAGTACAATCGCCATCGTCGCGACCGCGACTCCATTCACTATGCTACCCTCAACCCTTGCTTTGGAAACCAGGGCCACTCCCCCCGCTTTGCCCTGGAAATTGTGGATTTACACCAACTACGACTGCAACATCCAATGCTCGTATTGCGTTGCCATGTCTGGCCCTCGCTCGCCCAGGCGGGCGATGGGGCCGGCGAACGTCCGGCAGTTGGTGGACGAGGCCGTTGAACTTGGATTCGAGCACATCTATTTCACCGGTGGCGAACCCTTCCTGCTCGACGACATTTACGAGATGCTGGGCTACTCGTCGGCGCGCGTTCCGACCACGGTGCTAACCAACGCCATGATTCTTCGCGGGGCGCGGCTGGAAAAATTATGCGCGATCAAGAACGACAATCTGATCGCGCAAGTGAGTCTGGATGGCGGCCGCCCCGGCGACCACGACGCCTATCGCGGCCTGGGCGCCTGGGCCAAAACCGTCGAAGGCATCAAGCTGTTGCAGGAGCGCGGCTTTCGGGTGCGGCTGGGCACCACCGAGACTCCGGCCAACTCGGCTCACCTGGACGCGCTTTGCGCCTTTCACCGCTCGCTCGGAATCCCGGACGAGGATCATTTCATCCGCCCGCTCGTCAAACGCGGCTTCTCGGACGAGGGCGTCGCATTTGAAATGGCGACCCTGGAGCCGGAACTGACGGTCAACGTTGGCGGCGTCTTCTGGCATCCGCTCTCGACCGACGCCGACATGCAGGTGAGCAAAAATATCTTCCCGCTGGCGACTGCCGTCGAGCGCGTTCAGGCTCAACTCCAAACCATTGCCAGCACCGGAACCGCGCCCTTGATGACCTTCACCTGAGGCTGAAGGTTTGCTCCCGTGTGGAGCCTGACTCTAAATACCCACTCGATGAACAATCCACATCAACTTCGCGAGGGCGTTCGCCAGATATTCTCAGCCGTAGCTGAATCGCCCGCCGACAAACACTCCTTTCCGGTCGGCGTTGCTTACGCCGAGAATGTGGGCTACCCCGGCGATCTGCTCGCCGGCCTGCCAGCCGCCGCCACCGAGGCCTTCACCGGCCTCTCGAACGTTTCCATCTTTGCCGACATCCCAGCCGGCGCGACGGCGCTCGACCTGGGTTGCGGCTCCGGCCTGGACACGTTGATCGCCGCCCGGCGCGTTGGGCCAAACGGGAAAGTGATCGGCGTGGACTTTAGCGAAGCGATGCTGGCCCGCGCGCGCGAGGCCGCCGCCGAGGCCGGGGCAACGAACGTCGAATTTCGCCAGGGCGACGCCGAACGCCTGCCAATCGAAGACGGCTCAATTGACGTCGTCATCATCAACGGCATCTTCAACCTCAACCCGGCCCGGAGCGACATCTTTCGCGAACTGGCTCGTGTGGTTCGCCCCGGCGGCTTCGTCTTCTGCGCCGAAGTCATTTTGCGCGAACCGCTTCCCCCGGAAGAGGCGGCCAACCTCACCAACTGGTTTGCCTGAATTGCCGGCGCGAAGGAGGGCGTCGCCTTCCTCGAAGAATTTCGTTCCGCCGGATTCAGCGAGGCCGTCATCTTGAAAACCGGGCGCAACGCCCGCACTAAAAACGGGCGCTCACTCGCCGCCGACGCGCGAGCGCGGCGATAAGGCTGTAAGGCTTTCGTTAGCTTTATCGGCGACACTCACCACCAGTTCAAACTTAATGCCTAACGCCTTAATCGTCGTCGCCAAGCGCCCCAGGCCCGGCCAGACTAAAACCCGCCTTGCGCCGCCGCTTTCTTCAGAGGAAGCCGCGCAACTCTACGAAGGCTTTTTGCTCGACACGCTCGACCTGATGCGCTCGGTGAAAGAGGCTCAGCCAATTCTGGCCTACCTGCCCGGCGACGCCGACGACTACTTTCATTGCCTGGCCCCGGATTTTGAATTGCTGTTGCAACGTGGCCACGATCTGGGTGAGCGGCTGGACAACACACTGACGCATTATTTGACTGGCCGGTTTGAACGAGCCGTGATCATGGACAGCGACAGCCCCACCCTGCCCGCCGAATTTTTGCGTCAGGCGTTCACGGCGTTGGATGCCGCCGACGTGGTTCTCGGCCCGTGTGAGGATGGCGGCTACTATTTGATCGGCCTCAAGCGCCCCGCGCCACGACTCTTGCGCGAGGTAAAAATGAGCACACCAAACGTCGCCCGCGACACGCTGGCTCTGGCCGCCGAGGACGGGTTGGCCGTCTCTCAACTCCCAACCTGGTACGATGTGGACACCGCCGCCGAACTGGAGCGGCTGTGCATTGAGTTGGCGGCTCTGCCATCGCACCGGGCCAGGCATACTCGCGCATTTTTGAGCGCCAGATAAACCTTTAGGATCTCGCGAAGCGGACCCTAAGGTTTGGCGAGTTAGTAAGATTTTGGAAAGTTGTTGCATCTATTGTCTGAAAGGCGCATTCCTTCATGAAACTTCCATCATCACTCAAAGACCCTCAAACCCCTCTCTTCTGGCTTACGCTCTTGCGAATCATGGTCGGCCTGGTGTTCATCACCACCTGGTACAGCAACCTGCTCAAAGGCTTCTACACGCCCGACGGCCTGCAAAACTTCTTCACCAACGTCTTCCCGCAATCCGAAAACCCGCTGACCTGGTACGCCGCTTTCATCAACAACGTCATCCTGCCGGTTCGCGGAGTCTTTGCCCCGTTTCAACTCGTCGCCGAACTACTGCTGGGGCTGGCGCTGATCGTCGGCTTCTTCACCCCGCTCTTCAGCCTGGGCGGCATCTTCTTCCTCATCAACACCTTTCTCGCCAGCTACGGCCACGACTGGCCCTGGGCTTATTGGATGCCGATCAGCATTTTAGGCGTGTGCCTGCTGGCGCGCGCCGGCCGCAGTGCGGGCGTGGACGCTTACCTGCTCAAACGCTTTGGCGAACCGAAGTTGCCGTTGTGGTGATATGTTCCCCTGGCTCACTTCAGAAACCGCTGCTCTGCTCCTCAACGGGCTGGCCGCCACCATCGCCCTCACCCTCCTCACGTCCGCCGCTGCACTGGGGCTGGGCGTGTGCGTGGGTTGGCTGAAGTTGTCGGCTTCACCGGCGGCGCGTAGCCTGGGGACTATTTACGTCGAAGTCTTTCGCAACGTGCCCGCCCTCGTCGCCATCGTCTTTTGGGCCTACGCTCTGCCCAACGCCTTCAGCCCGGAAGCAAGACGGGCGTTGTTCTTTGACAACAATGTAGTGAATACCCTGAGCCAACTTACCGGGCTGGTGATTCCGTATTACGCGCTGGCGGCGGCGCTGGGGCTGACGCTCAACACCAGCGCCTACATCGCCGAACTGTTTCGAGCGGGTGTCGGCACGCTGGCCCGTGAACACTGGGAGGCGGCTCGCGCTCTCGGCGCCTCGCCGGCCAGAGCCTTCGGCCACATCCTGTTGCCGCACGGCCTGCGCGCCGCTTCGCCGGCGGTGATCACGAGACTCATCCACAACATGAAGAACACAGCCCTGGCCGCCTTCGTCGCCGTGCCCGAACTCTTCAAAGCCATGCAAACGTCCATCACCCGCTCGTTCTACGCCATAGAACTGCTGTTGCTGACCTCAGTCTTATACTGGCTGTCCTCGTGGGTGTTTGCCCAATTGTTGCGCCGCGCCTTGCTGGGGCCGCGCAAACTTACCGAATGACTGCGTTCGACTTCATCCTCTCGATTTTGCCCAACCTGCTCTTTGGCTTTCCGGGCCAGAGGCCGGGCGGGCTTGTGTTGAGCCTCCTCATCTCGGCGCTGGCGATTGGTTCCGGATTTCTTCTGGCGCTGTTTGTCGGCGCAGGCCGGGCTTCGTCGGTTGCCCCCGCTCGGCGGCTCACGGCGCTCTACGTTGAAGTCTTGCGCGGCCTGCCGCTGGTGTTACTGCTCCTGCTTATCCATCAAGTGATCGGCGGCAGGCGCTTCGGACTGGACTTCAGTCCGTTGACCTCAACGTTGGCGGCGCTTACGCTTTACACCTCAGCCTATCAGGCCGAGATTGTGCGCGCCGGGCTGGCCGCCGTGCCGCCCACCCTGATCGACTCGGCGCGGCTGATGGGCGCCAACCGCTGGCAGATATTTTTCTTCGTCCGCCTGCGCTACGCGTTGCGGGTGATGTTGCCCGCCTTCACCGGGCAGGCCATCTCGCTATTCAAAGATTCGTCGGTGGTCGTGGTGCTGGGCGTCGGAGAGTTGATGACGGTCGCCCGGTCGGCGCTGGGGAGCGATATTCGCAATTCGATCTACTGGGTCCCCGTCTATTTCACCGTCGGGCTGATGTACGCCGCCGTTGCCCTGCTCGCCTCGCGCCTGGCCGCTCGCTGGGAGAGGCGCGGGCGGCTGGCTGATCAACTGAGCAACCTGGCGAATTTATGAGAGGAAGTAAGAAAGCAACGAGTCAGGTCGTCTATAAACAGGCTTCAAAAAAATACACAAGGAGTGAATGACTGTGAATCTACGAAAGACTATTCTATTAGTTGTAAGTGCGATGTTCCTGGTGACGGCCTGCCAGTCGGCGGCGGTGGCCCCGGCCTCGACAGCGACCCAGTCCACGTTGGACAAAGTGCGGGCCGCCGGCGTAGTTCGAGCCGGCGTCCGTTTCGACAACCCGCCGTTGAGTTACATTGACCCGAACGGCAACTGGGTGGGCTTCGACGTTGACCTGGCGAACGAACTGGCCCGGCGGCTGAACGTGAAGATCGAGCAGGTGAAGGTAGACGAAACCACACGCATCAGCTTTTTGCAGGAAGGCAAAATTGATATGGCCGTGGCCAGCATGAACCACACCCGCAAGCGTGAAGATGCTGTAGACTTCAGCCTTACTTATTTTTGGGACAGCCAGACGTTCATGGTGCGCCAGGACAGCGGCATTGACTCGCTGGAAGACTTGTTCGGCAAGAAGGTGGCCCTGAACGCCGGAAGCTCGGCGATTGACGCCTGGAAGAAATATGTGGCCGAGCACGGCGGCCCGGCGACCGAGATCGTCGAGTTCACCGACAAGGTGGCGGCGGTGCAAGCCTTGCGCGACGGCGCGGTAGACGGCTACGCCGAAGACGGCATCACCCTGCTGGCTCTGGCCGCCGGCGACGCGAACCTGGTGCTCCTGCCCGGCGGCATCAACCCTGTGCAGTTTGGCATTGGCCTGCCGGTGAACGACTCGGCCTGGCGCGACGCCGTCAACTACGCCTTACAGGAAATGTGGAAAGATGGAACGTACGCCGCCATCTACGACAAGTGGCTTGGCCCGGAGGCCGAGGTTCACCTGCCGCTCGGCGGACAGATGGAAGTTTGGCCCTGAAAACAGAGATTGGAGAATCGGAGAATTGGAGATTGATGGCATTTCCAATTCTCTAATCTCCAATCTCTAATCTCTATGACTTCCCTCACCCTCACCCGCCTCACCAAAGACTTTCCCTCTCGTGCCGGGCCAGTGGCCGCTCTGCGCGAGGTCTCTTTGCGCGTTGAGTCGGGTGAGTTGGTGGCCCTGCTCGGCCCGTCGGGTTGTGGCAAGACGACGACTCTGCGGCTGATCGCCGGACTGCTCGATCCTACGTCCGGCGACATTGTCTTCGACGACGAATCGGTGTTGCGCGTGCCGCCCGAAAAGCGGGGAGCGGTGATGGTCTTTCAGGGGCATCTTCTCTTTCCGTTCATGTCGGTGGCCGACAATGTGGCCTTTGGACTGAAAATGCGGCGCGTCGGGCGCGACGAAATCAAGCGGCGCGTGGCCGAAGCCCTGGCCCTGGTGCGGCTCCCCGGCTTTGAGTCTCGTTGGACCGACGAACTTTCGGGCGGGCAACGCCAACGAGTGGCCCTGGCGCGGGCGCTGGTCGTGCGGCCCAAACTGCTCCTCCTTGACGAACCGTTGAGCAATCTTGATCCTGAACTGCGCGAAGAACTGCGGGCCGACATCGTCAGCCTGCAAAAGCAGTCCGGGATCACAACTCTGTTTGTCACCCACGATCAGGCTGAAGCGGTGGCAATTGCCGACCGGGTGGCCTTGATGATGGACGGAGCCGTGACTCAAATGGGCAGACCGCAGGACTTCTACGAGCGCCCGGCTGAGGCGCGAGTGGCCCGGTTCTTCGGCGGCCTCAACATCTTCCCGGCTCGCAAGCGCGGCGACCTCATCGAAACCGAGTGGGGCGCGTTCGCGGTCAATCCCAGTTCGCTTCCCGACGGCCCGGTGCTGGCGACGATCCGGCCGGAGGCCATTCAGTTCGGGCCGAACGGGGCGAACACGCTGGCCGGGCAAGTGGCGGCCTGGACGTATCAGGGCGAATCGGCGCGGTGCCGGGTGCTCGTCGGCGGCGGCACACTGGAGATCACCTCGCCGCCTTACATCACCTGCCGCCCTGGCGATGCGATTCAGTTGCATCTTCCCCGCGAACGAATCTGGCTCATGCCGGTTGAATGATGATCATCGTCGAAACCCTCTACGCGCTGACTTCGATCCTGCTGGCCCTCTACGGCTTCAACAGCCTCTACCTGCTCTGGCTGTATCGCCGGGCCGCGACTCGGGTGGGGCCGCCGATGTTGGATGTTTGGCCGCGGGTGACGGTTCAGCTTCCCCTCTTCAACGAATTGCACACGGTTGAGCGATTGATCTCAGCGGTGGCCGCTCTTGACTATCCACGCCATCTGCTTGAAGTGCAAGTGCTAGACGACTCGACGGATGCAACGACGGAGCTGGCGGCCTCGCTCGTCGCTCGCGCCCAAGTCAACGGCCTCAACATCGTCCACCTGCACCGCGCCAAACGCGACGGCTACAAAGCCGGGGCGCTGGCCGCAGGCCTGACGCAGGCGCAGGGCGAGTTCATCGCCATCTTCGACGCCGACTTCGTGCCGCCGCCCGACTTCCTGCGCCGCGCCCTGCCCTGGTTCGC
Source organism: Chloroflexota bacterium (assembly GCA_016197225.1). Lineage (NCBI taxonomy): Bacteria > Bacillati > Chloroflexota > Chloroflexota bacterium. The sequence goes on along the minus strand of JACPWC010000014.1, from coordinate 59,237 downwards.
CGACCCGCGGGCGGGCTGTGTTCAGGCGCGCTGGTCGCATCTCAACCGCAACTACTCACTGCTCACTCAACTACAGGCACTCGGCGTGGACGGCCACTTTGTGGTCGAGCAAACGGCCCGCGCCCGGAATGGCTTGTTCCTCAACTTCAACGGCACGGGCGGAGTCTGGCGGCGAGCCTGCATTGAAGACGCGGGCGGCTGGCAGGGCGACACCCTCACCGAAGATTTGGACTTGAGCTATCGCGCCCAACTCAAAAACTGGCGCATCGAATTTCTGCCAAACGTGACCGTGCCCGCCGAACTTCCGGCGCAAATGACGGCCTATAAAAACCAGCAGGCGCGCTGGGCCAAAGGCAGTCTGCAAACGGCGCGCAAACTGCTCTGGCCGCTGTTGCGCTCGCCGCAACCACTCGCCATCAAACTTGAAGGCGCATTGCACCTCACCGCCTATCTGGTGCATCCGCTGATCCTGCTGGTGATGATCCTGTCCCTGCCGATCAGTTTTTCCAACTCGCCAATGTTGCGCTGGATTCCACTGCTGATGATCTCGGCGGTGGGGCCGCCGCTGTTGTTCCTGGCCGCCCGAACCGCCGACGGCCCAACCTGGCCGGAACGCCTCAAACTGATCCCCGGCCTGATTCTGCTGGGCATCGGCCTCTCGCTCAACAACAGCAACGCCGCGCTGGCCGGCTTGCTTCTGCCGGGGCGCGGCGCGTTTCAGCGCACGCCCAAGTTTGCCGTACGCCACTCGGAAGAGCGCTGGGAGCATAGCGGCTACGCGCTCAAACAAGATCGCTGGGTGTGGGGTGAAATGGCGGCGGGCGTCTTCGCCGTGTGGTGCGCCTTCGTCGTCGGGCTACAGGGCCGGTGGGGGTTCGTGCCCTGGCTCGTCGTTTACGTGTTGAGCTTCGGCTACGTGGCGGCGGTGACGGTGATACAGAGCGCCGGCCAGCGCGCCCAGCAACAGGCCGTAAACGGGCAGGTATTCCCAGCGCCGCACGAAGTCCGTCTCGCGGAAGTTCAGCGGATCGAGGTACGTGAGGTAAGAGAGGGCGGCTGAGGCGGAGAAGTAGAGAGCGGAGAGGGGGACAAGGAGAAGGGGAGAAAGGGAGAGGAATCCTTGTCCCCTTGTTTCCTTGCCTCCTTGTGTTTCAGGGATTGCGAAAACCACGAGTGCGATAAACGGCGCGAGGTACCAGGGATTGACCGTCGGCGTGAGGAGCAAGTAGGCAAAGACGGGAATGATCCAGAGTTTGGCCGCCTCTGTTGTGGAAAGTTTCGCGGAGCGGCTGCGCCAGAATACAACAACCAATACGACTAATAACAACCCCGTGCACATCACCTTTGCCAATTCAATTCCCGGCGTCCCGGCTGGCACAGCGCCTTCGGTGCGATAGCCGGTGAGCAAAACTTCCAGCCAGTGATATAAGCCGCCGTTGAAGTTCCACAACTGCAAATAGATTCGCGTTGCGCCAAAGAGGCCGGTTCCTGCCGAGAGGTCTGTCGTCAGCCCCCACCCTGCCCCTGAGTAGGCCGCCAACCCCGCGAAGACCGTCAATCCATAAACCAATGTTCGCTTCCAACCCCAGCGCGGAATCAGAATTGGGAGCAGTAAGACCGGGATGGGTTTGACGAGGGTGGCGAGGGCGAGAAGGATGGGGCTGGCGTCAAACGTCAAACGCCAAACGTGAAGCGCAAGGGCGGTCACCATCAGCATCACCATCAGCGCGTCCACATGCGCGCCGTGGGCGAACTCGACGACGACGAGGGGATTCCACAGGTAAACGAGTGCCCACGCGGGCTGGCGGCCCAACCGGCGAAGCAGGATCGTGATCAGCAGGCCGGTGATCAAATCGAAGATCATGGTCGCGATCTGAAAGGCCGCCACCGACTCGGGCGCGAGGCGAACGACGACAGCGAAGAAGACTTGCGCAACCGGCAGGTACGGCGAAGCCATTTGCGGGTTGTTGACCAGGGCGCGGTTGGGCGTGGCGAGGTCGTCGAGGGCGGGCGCGTCCACGCGATGAGCGTAAGGGTTCACGCCGGCGTTCTGCACGTTGCCATCCCAAAGGTAACGATAGACATCATCGGAGAGCGTGGGAGGCGTGGTGAGGAGCGGGAGGCGGAAGAGGATGGCGAAGAGGAAGATGAGGGCCGGGGCGCGGGGGAGCGGCGGCGAAAGGGAGAGAACGAGGAGAGCGGCGAGGTAGAGGGCGAAGGTTGCGAAGTAGCGCGGGAGGTAGTCGAGGAGCGACGGGCCGCGCAGAGGCGCTAAAGCTGGCACGCTCGCCCAAATGGCAAGGCTGGCGAGGCCGAGGAGGGCGAGAGCCGCTGTTGATCCACGAGGGGCACGAAGGAACACGAAAGGGTTATATCTTTGTATCACTTCGTGTGACTTCGTGGAGTCGAATCGGCTGTGGCCTGATAAATCGCCAATAAACTCCAACCGTTGCGCCGAGAAAAGTGAAGAGCGTGGCGACGATGGACGACAGAGCCAGCGTGGGCAGGCCGCTGAAGCCATGACCGATGTTGCACCCGCCGGCAAACGTGGCGCTCACGCCCATGATCAACCCCGCTAGAGTCATACGAACGGTGCTGGGCAAGTTTGGCACTTGCCACTTGAACTCACGATATTGCAACGCGGCGACGAGCGCGCCGAAGGGCATGGCGGCGATCATGAAGCTTCCCCAGTTCAAGACGGCCAGCCCTTTGAACAAGGCCGACACCCAGGGGCCGGTCGCCCCAACCACGCCAACGCCGTAATGCCAGCCAGTCGGCCAGGCCACGAGCCAGGCCGCTGTGCCGATCAGTCCAAGCAAGAGTCCGCCTAATCGCCAGTTCCAACCGCCAAGATAGTTTGACGTTGACGAGCGCACGCGCCACAGCCACGCGGCGGCGAGGAGCGCAAGCGGGATCACGATGAGCCAGGGCGAGAGGCCGAGGAAGTTGGGAAGGGTGGCGATTGCTCCCGAGTCGGGTTTGAGTTCCGGGCCACGAATCGCCGCCAGCGGATCCCAGGTCTCTACGATCCATTCGCCAATCGCAAAGCCGATCAACGTCACCAGCGCGCCGAGGTTGCCGTTGCCCACGCGATACCAGACTGTGCTGGAGCAACCTTCGGCGAACGTCATGGCAATACCGAAGACAAAGCCGCCGAGGATGTTGGCAACGATGAAGAACGGCACGACGTTCACGCTCACCCCGCCGAGGCCGAACTGCGCCAGCGTGTACAGGCCGACCATTTGAATGAGGATGGCGAGCAGGATCATTCGCAGAAGCGTGAAGTCTTTCTGCAAAAGCGCGGTGCGGTAGGCCGAGTTGAAGCACAGGCGGGTGCGTTGCATGACGTAGCCGAGCGGCAGGCCGATGAGGGCGCCAAGAGCGAGAAGGGCGAACGTGTTCATGAAGTTAGTTTATCATAGCGGAAGAGTGGCCGGTAAGACTTTTGTTATGACTGGGTGGTCACTGTCAACGAATAGGCAACGAATAAACGAATAGATGACCGCGATACATTCGTTTATTCGTTATGCAATTCGTTGACAGGCTGAACCAGAACCCTCAATCAACTCTTATGAACATCGCCATCATCATCCCCGCCCTCAACGAAGCCGAGAACTTGCCCAGACTGATCGCAACGATTCCGCGAGACGCCGAGGATCGGGTGGAAGTAATTGTGGCCGACAACGGCTCGACGGACAACACGGTAGCAGTTGCCGGGGAAGCCGGGGCGCGCGTGGTAAGCGAACCGCGCCGGGGTTACGGCTTCGCCTGCGCCGCCGGAGTGCGCGCTGCCGAGTCCGCTGAGGTCATCGTCTTTCTCGACGGCGATTGGAGTTCTGACCCGGCGGAATTGCCCGCCCTGCTTGCGCCTCTGCGAAACGGCTCTGCCGATCTGGTGCTAGGCTCGCGCCTGCTGGAAGGCGAGCGCGAACGCGAGGCCATGTTGCCCCACCAGCGCTTTGGCAACTGGCTGACGGCCTGGTTGATGCGCCGACTCTACGGCGTGGCCGTCACCGACTTAGGCCCCTACCGCGCCATTCGCGCCGACCTGTTGGCGAATCTGGACATGCGCGAAATGACGTTTGGCTGGCCGACGGAGATGATGGTCAAGGCCGCCCGGCGCGGGGCCAGAATCGTGGAAGTGCCGGTGAGCCACCACCCGCGCCTGGCCGGGAAGTCGAAGGTGAGCGGCACGGTGCGTGGCTCACTGCTGGCGGCGTATTTTATTTTGAGGACGACGGTGAGGTATGCGAGATGAGAAGGTGAAGCATTTACGCCTCGTCCCAACTTAATCGTGGGCCATCAAGCACAAGGCGCACGGTATTGAGAACGTTTCGGCCAAGAATGCCGATGGGTTGGTCAATCAGAAGGAATTGCCCGCGAAAGGTTCGCCGCAAAAATTGCAGTTCAGCTTGAACAGCAACGGCTGAACTCAACCCGCCATTGAAGCTCGACAATTCATAGAGACCGTCATCTGCTGTAGCGAGGCCAAGTTGCTCGGCAACCGCTCGAGGAATGAGCGTCACATCAGCGCCAGTGTCAATCAGCATCGGCACGTTCAATGCGCTGGACTGCGTTTCGGGGTTGCGTATTACCACAATCGCAATCGGCGCGGGCGGATCAAATTGCTCAGAGTCGTATTGGGCCATATCACGACTCTACAGTTACTTTCAACGCAAAATCTTTTGCCTGCTTTCGATTGGCTAATTGCGGGCTGTAAATGCGAACTGGTTTGCGGCGTTGGGCAGGAGACTCAGCAGCCTGCCGGCCTTTTGGCCGGACGATGACATACTCTGCCGTTATCTCAACTTCCACCTCAGCGGCTTCGTGCAGATACACTTTCGGAATGAGTACGCCCTCGTCAGTGACTTGAATGGGAACAACGTTCATGTTAGCCTCCAGAGCCGATAATAGCACACTTCATCTGACACCGGAAAGCGAGATTGCGTTTCCCATGTATTTGAGGTAAATTGGATGGAGCTTCGTTCGACTTAAGATTATGCGGCAGCGGCCGACCTGAGCCGGAGACGATCTCGTACACACCGCGCCGCACCAATCCTTAATGGTTATGCCACCCAAGACATCCCATGACGTTGCTTGAACGCCTACGCGAGTGCGTAGAAGATGACCGCGAGATTGAACCGATTCTCTCACTGGCTGTTGGCGCGAGCGCGCAGATACTATCCGCTAGTATGGTTGAGTACCGCACTAGTTCAGCGAACGCTGAATTGTTCGCCCGCATACGATTCAAGAGTGGCCGGATAAGCAGCATAGAGCCAGGGCCAGCATTGCAATCCGTCAAAGCGCAAGAGGCACTATTGGAGCGCGCAAGAACTGAAGCTGCCCACACTCACGGAACGCTCGTAGCTAGCCGTGTTCTGTTTTCAGAGCGTCCGCTGGCCGGCACCTATATGTGGAATGACTCAGTCCGTATTGGCCCTTGCCCAGATACAACGGTAATCGGGAAGGGACTCGACTGGTTTGACCACGGGTTGCCCAACCAATTCATGGGCGGACACTTGGGGCCACCGTTTCCGTTTTTACTTGAAGTTCGAGTTCCGCGCAGTCCGAACCCGTTCCTGGAAAGCAATCGCACGCTCCGTGCCCTCGACCGTTACCAGTATCTTTTCACACTCTTGCTTGCCGGGCATATCCGCTTCGTGCATTGGCCATCCGGGCGGGTCTGGGCACTTCTCAAACCTAGCGGCGTCCCTCAAAACCACCTCGTTCATCCAAGCTTCTCTACTACAGAAGGTGGACAGCAAGATGACTTTCCGATTCGCGAGTTTGAGCCCGCCCCAATTCTCAAGGGTGACGACTACTACGAACGACTATGGCCTAAGGACTCGGAGTTACTCATCCCAAGTTCTCTGGCCGATGACCTTGAGCTTATTCAGTCACTCAACCGCGAAAAGATGGACTCCTTTGTACGCGCTAGTTACTGGTATGCGATCGGTATTCAATTCCACTCCGAACCGTCAATCGCAGGGGTCGCATTCTCAACGGCTATCGAGTGCTTGCTGCCACAAACAAAGACCGCGATATGCAAAGCGTGCGGAAAGCCAACTGGTACAGGGCCTACACAACTCTTCAAGCGGCACGTCAAGCGGTTTGGTACAGTTATCCCGGCTCTCGAAAGTCGGCGACAGACCCTATATGACGTCCGAAGTGCACTCGTTCATGGCAGCCATGCCAGTCGTGTCGATATTGACTTCTTGTCAGCACAACGCCATGCAGAGGACCACTTGCTGCTCCTTCAAATTGTTTCGCAGCGTAGCCTTGTCAACTGGCTCAGGGACCCACGGCGGGATGTTTGGCATATTGGTGAAGATTATTCGCATCAATGCGCGGCATAATCTCCATCGAGCCAACGGCCACCAACTCGCTAGTGCCCGCGGCTCATTCCGAGATAACGATTTCGCACGCTCGTCAGCATCGACTGGAAAATCTCTGCGATCTCTGCGGTGAATATTCTTGGTGAACTGTCTGCTTGCCACTCAACCCTCTTGATATAATTCCCCAGCCGGTTCAACCACCGGCTTTTCCTTCTTTCCCACTATTTCCCGCGAACCCTGAAAGGCTTGAATGTCCGACTTGAAACCCGCCCGCGTTCGTTTTGCGCCCTCGCCTACCGGAACCCTGCACGTGGCCGGGGCGCGCACCGCCCTCTACAACTACCTGCTCGCCAAACAAACCGGCGGCCAGTTCATCCTGCGCATCGAAGACACCGACCAGACGCGCTTTGTGCCCGGCGCGATGGAAGAGCAAATGGACGGCCTGCGCTGGCTGGGCGTGCACTGGGACGAGGGGCCGGACGTGGGCGGCCCGCACGCGCCTTACATTCAGAGCCAGCGGGCCGACATTTACCGCGCCCATGCCGAGCAGTTGGTGGAAAGCGGCAAAGCCTATTACTGCTTCTGCGCCAAAGAGCGGCTGGAGACCCTGCGCCGCGAACAGCAGGCCCTCAAGCGCCAGTCGCGTTACGACGGCCACTGCCGGGACATTCCGCTCGATGAAGCCAAAGCGCGCAAGGCTGGCGGCGAGTCTGGTGTCATCCGCTTCAAGGTTCCCGAAAGCGGCAAGACCACGGTTCACGATCTGATTCGCGGCGGCATCACCGTAGACAACAGCACCCTCGACGACTTCATTATCCTCAAGTCGGACGGACTCTCGCTCTATCATCTGGCGGCGATGGTGGACGATCATTTGATGGGCATCACCCACGTGTTGCGCGGCTCCGAGTGGATACCGTCTCTGCCCAAACACGCCCTCCTCCTTCGCGCCTTCGGCTGGGACGAGCCGCAGTGGGTGCATCTCTCGGTCTTCCTCAAGCCGAGCGGCAAGGGCAAGATGAGCAAACGCGAGAGCGCCAACCTCAAGGCCGAAGAGGGCCACTCGATCTTCGTCCGCGACATGCACGAGCTGGGCTACCTGCCGGAGGCCGTGCGCAACTGGATTGCCCTGATGGGCTGGAGTCTGGACGACAAGACCGACGTGATCTCGCTGGACGAGATGATCGCCGGTTTCAGCCTGGAGCGCCTCAACCCGGCCCCCGCCGGCGTGAACTTCGACAAGCTCGACTACTTCAACGGCCTGTACATTCGCAACCTGCCCCAGGCCGAGTTGGCGGCGCGCATCAAGCCCTATTTTGATCAGGCCGGATTGAAGACCGACGAGGCCGCCCTGAGCCGGATCGTGCCCCTCATCCAGGTTCGCATCGCCACCCTGGACGAGGCGGTGGACATGGCCGGGTTCTTTTTCCGGGAGACGGTGACACCGACGACCGAGTCGTTGATTCCTAAAGGCCTCACGGCGGCGGGCGCGCTGTCCGCTCTGCAAAAGTCCGTTGCTCTGCTTCAGTCACTGCCCGTTCTCGATCACGCCACCGCCGAGCAACCGATGCGGGCGCTGGCCGAAGAACTCAACCTCAAACCCGGCCAACTGTTCGGCATTCTGCGGGCCGCCGTCACCGGCCAAACCGTCAGCCCGCCGCTGTTTGAGACCATGGCCTTGTTGAACAGAGAAGTGGTGTTCAACCGTTTAGCGCAGGCAGAAGAACTGCTTCGTCAAACGTCAGGCGATAAACGTCAAGGAGACGTTTGACGCTTGTCGCTTGATGCGATTCACGACATGACAAATTCACAAACTTACATCAATCTCGAAAACCAATATGGCGCTCACAACTACAAGCCGTTGGATGTGGTGATCCGCGAAGCACACGGCGTGTGGGTCGAGGACGTGAACGGCAAGAAGTATCTGGATTGTCTGGCCGCCTACTCGGCGGTGAACCAGGGCCACTGCCACCCCAAAATCATCGAAGCCCTCATCGAGCAGGCCGGCAAAGTGACTCTGACCTCGCGCGCCTTCCGCAACGATCAGCTTGGCCCGTTCATGAAAGAGCTATGCGAACTGACCGGCTTCGAGATGAGCCTGCCCATGAACTCGGGCGCTGAAGCGGTGGAGACGGCGCTGAAGCTGGCCCGCAAGTGGGGCCACACGGTGAAAGGCATTCCGCAGAACAGGGCCGAGATCGTCACCGTCGCCGGAAACTTTCACGGGCGCACCATCACCATCGTCTCGTTCTCCAGCGAACCCTCGTACAAAGATTCGTTTGGCCCCTTCACGCCCGGCTTCGTCACCGTTTCTTACGGCGACTCTGCCGCCGTCGAAAACGCCATCACCCCGGACACCGCCGCCGTGCTGGTCGAGCCGATCCAGGGGGAAGCCGGCGTCATCATCCCGCCTGAGGGTTACCTCAAACGCCTGCGCGAAATTTGCGACAAGCACAACGCCCTGCTGATCGCCGACGAGATTCAAACCGGCCTGGGCCGCACCGGCAAGCTCTTTGCCTTTGAACACGAAAACACCCGGCCCGACGTGGTGATTATTGGCAAGGCCCTGAGCGGCGGAGTCTACCCGGTGTCGGCAGTGTTGTCGTCGCGTGAGATCATGGGCCTGTTCAAGCCGGGCGAGCATGGCTCGACGTTTGGCGGCAACCCGCTGGCCTGCGCCGTAGGCCGGGCCGCGCTCAAAGTGATCGTCGAAGAAAAGCTGGTACAGAACTCGGCGGTGCTGGGCGAATATTTTTTGGAACAGTTGGCCGAGATTCCCAGCCCCCACGTGAAAGAAGTGCGCGGCAAGGGACTCTTCATCGGCGTGGAATTAAAGGTTGAGGCCGGCGGCGCGCGCCGCTTCTGCGAAGCCCTCAAGGAGCGCGGTATCCTGTGCAAAGAGACGCACGACAACGTCATCCGTTTTGCCCCGCCGTTGATCATTGACCGGGACACCATTGACGGGGCGCTGCCGGCGATTCGCGAGGTGTTGAATATGAAGTAGAGGTTGGAGATTGGAGATTGGAAGTTGGAGATCGAAGCCGTCATCCAACCTCCAACTTCAAACTTCCAACCTCCAAATGTGGTAAAATTTCCGGCGCACTGGGGGATAGTTTAGTGGCAGAACAGCGGATTCTGGATCCGTGAGCCGTGGTTCGACTCCACGTCCCCCAGCCTGACTTGAACAGGCGCTCGGCAAGCCCTGGCTTGCCCGCTTCGGCGAAAGCACCCAACTCAAAACGAGTTGGGTGTTTTGTTTTGCGGCAGTCACTTTCCCCCCATGACTTTCGTCATTATTTACTGACCAAAGAGTATCCAAACTCTCACCCGGCGCGGTTTATAATGCAAGGCACAAACCGGAGCCTCAAGAAGCCCCACGTGCCCACGATTGATCATTCTGAAGAGTCCACTCTCATCAGGCGCGCCCAGGAGGGCGATGCAGATGCCGCCGCCGAACTTTACAACCGGCACGTGTCGGCCATCTACCGCTATTTCTATTTCCGCGTCAACGAATCAGCGGTGGCCGAAGACCTGACCGGCGAAGTGTTTCTGAAAATGACAGAGGGCCTGCCGCGTTTCAACGACCGGGGCGTGCCGCTGGCGGCCTGGCTCTTCCGAATCGCCCACGACCGGTTGATTGACTATCGGCGCGCAACACGACGGCCAATTGAAGAACTCTCTGAAGCCATTGTGGATAACGGAGCCGACCCGGAAACGTGGGCCGGGCTTCGAATGGACTCCAACCAGTTGAGCCAGGAGATTGCCTCGCTCACCGACGAACAGAAGACCGTGATTCAGTTGCGGTTTATTGAAGGGTACAGTTTGGAAGACACAGCGCGCCTCATGGGTAAAACTGTGGGCGCTGTCAAAGCCATGCAACACCGGGCCTTGCAAACCCTGGCCCGCAAACTCGACCTATGACACCCGAAGAAGCGCTTGCTTATTGCTTGACCGAGATCGAAGCCGGGCGAAAAACGGCGGCGGAATGTCTGGCCCTCTTTCCAGACATGCCCGGCCTCAAAGCCCAGCTTCAAGCCGCCCAGGCCTTGCGGGCCTGGCGAGCGCCCGCCATCTCACCCGAAGCCGCCCGTCGCCTGGAGGCCCGGGTGCGCCAGCGCACTCGCGCCCCGCGGCCTAACAGAGCCGGCTTGTTCGGCTTGCCGCTCAAATGGGTTGTTGCCCTTGCCACCCTGATCTTCTTCTTCATCAGCGCCGGAGCTGTGACCGCCTCTGCAGACAGCTTGCCCGGCGATGCGTTGTATCCGGTTAAACGAACCGGCGAGTCGGTGCAACTGCTCCTCACTCCGGCCTCCAACAAAGCCGCGCTCCACACCCTGTTTGCCGAGCGCCGACTGAATGAACTGGCCGCCCTGGCCGAACGCGGCTTCGCCAATTCAGAAGCCATAGCTGTGTTGGCCGCCGAAATCACCGCCGAAACCGGGGCCGCTCTGGACGCCCTTCAATTCGCGCCCAAAGACAGCCAACCGGCCCTTATCCAAAACATCGTTACCGAAACCCAGCAACAGCAGGCCATCCTGGAACAGGTAAAAGCAACAGCGCCCTCGCATCTCCAGGTGGAACTTGATCGGGCCTTGCAGGAGTCGATTCAACAAGCCACCGCCGCGATTCAAAAGGACGGCGGCTTCCCCGGTGAAACCGCCTCACCCACCTCAACCCCGACTCTCACCCTCACCGCCGTCGAGGCCACCACAACGTCGGTCACAACCGAGGCGGCACAAACCTCATCCAACCCAACGGCCACTACTATCGCCATTGTGCTTCAGCCGCCTACCGGCACACTCGCGCCTCCCCAACAGCCCACAGAGCCTCAACAAGCTCATACCCCGCCCGGCCAGGCCAGGAAGATAGAAACTACGAGCGCGCAACAGGCCGGCGCCTCAACGCCTGCGCCAACTTCCCACAATGGCAATGCGGACGGCAATAATGGCAACAACGGGGCTAACCCGGCAACAGCCCCAAACTGTAACGCCAATAATCCCAACTCGCCCAACTATTGCACGCCCGCCCCCTCATCGGCCACCGCTACCCCGCCAGCCGAAAGCAACCCCGCCCCAACCGCCTGCCCCACCAACGCCAGCGGCAAACCCAAGTGTAAATAGCCGGTTGGCGTATCTTTTTTTGTTCAACTTCGGTTATATCGTAGGATGCGATGAACCGGAGACCTCATTTGGTCGCTTGCCGATGAGACAAGTTGGATCGGCGGGCCTTCGGGGAGCTTAGTAGCGAAACCGGCCGTTGAGGGCTGGCTTTTTTTGTTCATCAATCTGAGAGCGTTTGTATCGAGGGATGTCACCTATGGCGGAGCTTGCCCCTTTTCAGGGGCGTCTCTGTTGTCTTGGCGGCCCTCTCCCTTCAACTCCCGACTACCAGTAAACATTCCCCTCCTCGGCGAGGCCAGCAGCCCCACCCTCCCTGCTGGCCTCGCCATCCACCAAACCGTTTGTTGTCAGCCACCATCATTAATAACCGCACTCGGGCCTGTCCAGGGGGAACGGCTCGAACCTATTTCATCACGAAACGCATCTGTCAGTATCTCAGCCACAACTGAGTCGTTCTTAAACCCAAAACCCGGGAGGTGATGCCGCAAATCATAGGGCCTTTGACCAGACTTCTGAACGTAGCTTACCAAATCAACACCTACCTATCTTCGTCAATTTGCTATGAGGAGAAACTGAAATGAATCTGAGAGGGAAATTACTCACCGTTGTCGCTGTCCTGGCGCTCCTGCTGGCCGCCTCCACCGGCGGCTTGTTTGCCGCCGGCGATCCAGATGTAAAAGGAAATGGCAAAGGGGTCTCAAACGGCGTCTATATTGTTCAAATGCTCGAAGACCCTGTCGCCGCTTACAAGGGCGGCATTAGCGGGCTGAAGGCCACCAAACCCAACAAGGGCCAGAAGATCGATCCCAACAGCCCCGATGTCATCAACTACGTAAGCTATTTGGACAATCGCCACAACGACGTACTCAACGGCGTTGGCGGCGGACGCAAGCTCTACGACTTCCGTTACACGTTCAACGGTTTTGCCGCCGAACTGTCCGACGCGCAAGTGGCCAGCCTCAAAGCGACTGCCGGCGTGGCCGCAGTGACCAAAGACACGTTGAGCCACATGGATACTTCATCCACTCCCGCTTTCCTGGGGCTGACGGCCCCAGGCGGCCTGTGGGATCAACTCGGCGGCGTGGGGAACGCCGGCGAGGGTGTGATTGTCGGCGTGGTAGACACCGGCATCTGGCCCGAGAACCCCAGCTTCAGTGATCGCACCGGCACAAACGGCAACGGCACGCAGGATGGCAAGCTGGACTTTCACCAGATCCCCGGCTGGCACGGCAAGTGCACGCCCGGCGAAGAATTCCCCGCTTCGAACTGCAACCAAAAGATGATCGGCGCGCAATGGTTCAATGCCGGCTTCGGCGGAGACGAGGCCGTGAAAGCCTCCTTCCCGTTCGAGTACGCCTCTGCCCGCGACGCCGACGGCCACGGGTCTCACACCGCCAGCACAGCCGCCGGCAACTCCGGTGTGACGGCTATCGTTGACGGCATCAACCTGGGCGCAATCAGCGGCATGGCCCCGCGCGCGCGCATTGCGGCTTACAAAGTTTGCTGGGGCCGCGATCAGGGCGGCTGTTTCAGCTCAGACAGTGTTGCCGCCATTGATCAGGCGGTGGCCGACGGCGTAGACGTGATCAACTTCTCGATCAGCGGCTCGACCACCAGCTTCCGCGACCCGGTCGAAATCGCTTTCCTGTTCGCCGCCGACGCTGGTGTGTTTGTGGCCGCCTCGGCTGGCAATAGCGGCCCCGGAGCCAGCACCGTGGCCCACAACAGCCCGTGGCTGACCACTGTTGCCGCCGGCACGCACGACCGCCTCTACCAGGCAACCGTAACTCTGGGCAATGGCGCTACCTACACCGGCGTCGGTCTCGGAGCGGCGGTTCCATCTTCTTCGCTTATCCTTTCGACTGTGGCCGGCCTGCCCGGCGCTAACCCAACGCAGGTTCAACTGTGCTTCTCTGGCACGCTTGACCCGGCTGTTGTGACCGGCAAGATTGTCGTCTGTGATCGTGGCACCAACGCCCGCGTGGATAAGAGCCTGGCCGTTCAAATGGCCGGTGGTGTGGGCATGATTCTGACCAACACCAACGTGAACTCGCTCAACGCCGACCTGCACTTCGTGCCGACTGTGCACCTGCAAGTTACAGACCGCGCCGCCGTCCGCGTTTACGCGGCGACCGCCGGCGCCACAGCCTCATTGAGCCAGGGCCAACAAGTGGCCGGTGCAGTAGCACCTGATGTCGCCGCTTTCTCTTCTCGTGGCCCGGCTCTGGCTGGCGATGGCGACCTACTCAAGCCCGACATCATGGCTCCCGGCGTTGATGTGCTGGCGGCGGTGTCCCCGGCGGCAGGCGGCCGCAACTGGGATTTCCTGAGCGGCACGTCCATGTCCAGCCCGCACATGGCTGGTCTGGGCGCTCTGCTGAAGCAGGCTCACCCTGATTGGACGCCGGCGATGATTAAGTCGGCCTTCATGACCACAGCCAGCCAGACCCGCAACAACGGCTCCGCCATCCCCGGCAACTCCTTTGGTTACGGCGCCGGTCAGGTAGTTCCGAACAGTGCGGTGAATCCCGGCCTGGTCTACAACGCAGGCTTCCTCGACTATCTCGGCTTCATGTGCGGCACGGGCCAACTGCCGTCGGCTACCTGCGCCGCCTTTGGCGCAACCGTGATTGATCCGAGCAACTTAAACTACCCCTCCATCGCCGTTGGCGCGCTGGCGGGCGCGCAGACTGTCACCCGCACCGTGACCAACGTCAGCAACCAGAAAGAAACTTACACAGCTTCCTTCACCGGGCTGACGGGCATCACTGTGGTTCTGCCTGCTTCATTTACCGTGAACCCGGGTCAGTCCTTCACCTACAATGTCAGTTTCACGAGAACGACTGCCCCGTTGAATAGTTACACCTTCGGCGCCCTCGTGCTGACCGGCAACAAGGGCCACGTGGTGAAGAGCCAGATCGCCCTGCGCCCGGTGGCTCTGTCGGCTCCGGTTTCCATCTCCGGCAATGGCGGCCCGCTCAGCTACAACGTGACCTTCGGCTACACCGGCGCGTTCACGGCAACGGCGCGCGGCCTGATCCCGGCGACCTCATTCACCGGCAACGTGGTTGATGACCCGGCCAATGACATCAACACGGCTTTAGGGAGTGGCGTCGGCATTACGCTGCACTCGGTCGCCATCCCGGCTGGCGCCACCTATGCCCGGTTCTCGCTGTTTGACGACTTCACCGACGGCGCAGACGACATTGACCTCTACGTGTTCAACAGTGGCGGCGCGCTCGTCGGGTCAAGCGGCGGCGGCACTTCGGCAGAAGAGGTCAACCTGCTCAACCCGGCCGCGGGCAACTACACCGTAGTCGTCCACGGCTGGCAGACTGACGGGCCGGATGCGAACTACACACTGTTCACCTGGGCGCTGGGTAGCGCCGCGGCCGGTAACATGACGGTGAGCGCGCCTGCTTCTGCCACTCTTGGCAGCACTGGCGCAATCAACCTTGCCTTCAGCGGCCTGGCCCCGGCCACCAAGTATCTCGGCAGTGTGGCCTACAGCGGCTCGACAGGCATGCCTAACCCAACCATCGTCCGCGTAGACACGCCGTAGCCTGAAATCTCTTTGCAAAGTTTGGGTCTTAGAGACCCTAAGGGTTTGGCGGACGGATTCTTAGTCATCCTGCCCTATCCTTCCATCCAAATTTTTGTTATTGACGCTCATGACCTTCCCATGATATAGTTTGCGGCGTTGCCAGACACTACGCGGCAACCTAACTGTATAAATTTAGGCCACGACGCCTCCAAACACACCAAAGTGTGATGCTGGAGGCGTCTCTGTTTTAACCGACCAGGAGACAATATGCTTTCAACCGCCATTGCCGGCGCTATCATCGCCATTTCGTTTAGCGCCCCGCCCGGCCCGGTTGCCCTGGAAACTATCCGGCGCGGCCTGCGCGGCGGCTTTGGCCCGGCTCTGCGGGTGCAGCTTGGTTCCATCATTGGCGACCTGACGTGGTGCATCGCCGCCCTGATCGGCTTGGCCCCACTGGCGCAGATTGATTTCTTTCGTAATGGGCTGGGCATTGCCGGCGTGGGCCTGCTGGTGTATCTGGGCGCGATGGGGATGCGCGACGCCCTAAAACAAACAGCCATTCAGGCAACCGCCGATGCCAGGGACAGGCAGGGCGCGTTCCGAACCGGCGCGGCGATTTCAATGGCGAATCCGATGGCCGTGGGTTACTGGCTCTCGGTTGGCGGGGCGCTGGTGGCTGGCGGCGTGGTGGGCGGCAATGCCGGCCAGACAACGGCCTTTATCACCGGCTTCCTCAGCGGTGTGTTCCTGTGGGCTTTCATCATGGCCCTGGCCGTGCGCTTTGGCAAGCAAATGCTCAACCCGCTGGCGTTCCGCATCATTACCTTCGCCTGCGGCGCAACCATGATCATTTTCGGTTTCACGTTGGCGTCACAAATGTTTGGCGCTTTGCTCTAACACAACACTCAATTTGCTGGAGAAACTATGACGACTACACCCAAAGAAGTTATCGCCTTTGCCCAAGCCAACGGCCTGAAGTTCGTGGATTACAAGTTCGTGGACTTAATCGGCTTGTGGCAGCATTTTTCCTCGCCCATCGAGGAACTCGAAGAGGCCGTCTTCACCGAAGGAGTCGGCTTCGACGGATCATCCATTCGCGGCTTTCAGTCCATCCACGAATCGGATATGATCCTGATCCCCGACCCGACGACCGCCGTCGTTGATCCGGCTTGCGCCGTGCCTACCCTGTCGCTGGTGTGCAACGTCAAAGACCCGCTGACGGGCGAACCCTACACCCGCGACTCGCGCTACATTGCCCAAAAGGCCGAAGCTTATCTCAAAAGCACGGGCGTTGCCGACGAATCCTATTGGGGGCCGGAGGCCGAGTTCTTCGTCTTCGACAGCGTGAGCTATGCGCAGGATCAGCACAGCGCCCATTACGCCATTGACAGCGGCGAGGGCATCTGGAATTCCGACAAGCCGGGCCTGGGTCACATTCCGCGCTGGAAGGAAGGCTACTTCCCGGTTTCGCCGATGGACACCCTGCAGGACTTCCGCTCGGAGGTGGTGCTGGAACTGATGAAGGCCGGGGTCCCGGTGGAAGTTCACCACCACGAAGTGGCGACCGCCGGCCAGTGCGAAATTGACATGCGCTTCTCGCCGCTAGTGAAGATGGGCGATCATTTGATGATGTACAAATACGTCATCAAGAACTACGCCAAGTCCAAAGGCAAGACCGTGACCTTCATGCCCAAGCCGATCTGGGGCGACAACGGCTCCGGCATGCACGTTCACCAGAGTCTGTGGAAAGAGGGCAAGACCTTGATGGCCGACACCAAAGGCTACGCCGGACTGTCGCAGTTGTCCAGGTATTACATCGGCGGGCTACTCAAGCACGCCCCGGCTCTGCTGGCCCTCGTGGCTCCGACCGTGAACTCCTATCATCGTCTGGTGCCCGGCTTTGAAGCGCCTGTCAATCTCGTATACTCACGCCGCAACCGCTCCGCCGCTGTCCGCATTCCCATGTATTCTGAAAATCCGAAGGCCAAACGCATCGAGTTCCGTTGCCCCGACCCGGCGGCCAATCCTTACCTGGCCTTCGCCGCCATGCTTATGGCCGGCCTCGACGGCATCAAGAATCAGATCGATCCCGGCGAGCCTGCCGACTACGACCTGTTTGAATTGCACGGCGAAGAGGCCAGAAAGATCAAGCAAGTGCCCGGCTCACTGCCCGAAGCCCTGGCCGCGCTCGAAGCCGACCACGCCTTCCTGCTTGAGGGCGGCGTGTTCACTCAGGATGTGATTGATGTCTGGTTGCAGTTCAAGCGCTCGCGCGAAATAGACCCGATCCGCTTGCGCCCGCATCCGTATGAATTTTATTTGTATTACGAAGTCTAGAGCAATCTGAGGTCAGACTTCCGAAGCGCCAAACACCGGCGAGACTTCGGAAGTCTGTCGATCATCGCCCAACACTCTCGCCAGCACTCTCACCGCCCGCCGATACTCCGGAATCAAAATGTGCTCGTCCGGCGTGTGGTCAAGCGACGAGTCGCCCGGCCCGTAAGCCACTGTCGGGCAATTCCAAACAGGGGCCACAAGATTCATATCCGACGTGCCGGATTTGACGGTGAAGCCAGGCTCCCCGCCTTCCCCGCGAATGGCGGCCAGAAATGATCGCACCAGCGGCGTGTTCTTTTCTGCTCGATAGGCCGGGACGCCGTCGAGCAATTCAATTTGATCCGGTGACGCCACCTCTGAAACAATGGCCGTCAACGCCTCCACGCCCAACCCCGGCGGCAGGCGCAAACCAAGTTTCAGTTTAGCCGTCTCTACAAACCCGTCCGACTCTGACACCATCCCGCGCAACGTCGGCAAAAGCTGATCGAACATCCTGGGCTTGTCGGCATTCATCGCCGCCGCCTGCGCCGTCAGCCGGTTCCAAAAACTCACCGCCGCTTCGCAGGCGCTCTCGCTTTGCGCCGAAGTGTGCGCCAGCGTCCGCTTCGCCGTAAACTCGTACCACGCGCTCCCCTTGTAGCCCAGCGTCACCCGCTCCCAGCCGCTCGGCTCGCCGATGATGATCATCGTAGGAGCGCGCGAAGCGTGTAGCCGCGATTGCAGTAGATGTTTCGCTCCCCGCGAGTCGCCTTCCTCGCCAACCGCCCCAATCACCGTAATCCGCCGCCCGGCCACTTGACCTGCAAGCGCCCCTGCTGCCACAAAACAGGCCAGCGGCCCTTTCGCGTCCACCGCCCCCCGCCCGCGCAGAACGTCGCCGTCGCGAGCCACCTCAATGAAGCCCGGCACGGTGTCAATGTGGCCGAGCAACATGATCTCGGCTGGCCCGTCGCCCATCACTCCAATTGCATTGCCTGCCCCGTCAGCTATCGCCTCGTAGCCCAGCACCTTCATCTGCGCCACAAGGTAATTCACTGCCTCAGCCTCGTCACGGGAGGGGCTATAAATTTTCAGAAGACCTTCCAGAAAACCTATTTCATCAAAATCCGCGTTCATCTGCGTTTATCTGCGTCCTAACCTGAGCGACTTCAATAGAAGATGCTCTTCTTCAGCCGTCAACCACCGCCACTGCCCCGGTTGAAGATCGCCCAACGTCAGCGGCCCAATCGCCACTCGCACCAGCCGCAAGCA
This sequence comes from Chloroflexota bacterium, assembly GCA_016197225.1. Taxonomy (NCBI): domain Bacteria; kingdom Bacillati; phylum Chloroflexota; species Chloroflexota bacterium. The sequence goes on along the minus strand of JACPWC010000014.1, from coordinate 40,653 downwards.
CGGCAAGCCCACCGCCGCCGTCATCCGCCGCAGTTGCCGCTTCTTGCCCTCGCGCAAAACCACCTTCATCCACGTTGCAGGGTGATAATCGCGCACCGGGCGCGGCGGCACAAGCGGGTCAGTCACGATCTCGGCCTCAGCCGCCTTGGTCCTCTCGCCGCGCAAAATCACACCCTCGCGCAACCGTCGCACGGCTTCTTCCGTCGCCACGCCTTCCACTTGCGCCAGATAAGTCTTTGGGTGATCAAACTCCGGGTCGGTCAACCGATGAATGACTTCGCCATCGTCGGTCAACAGCAACAACCCTTCACTGTCGTAATCCAGCCGCCCTGCCGAATACACATTCTTCACCTCGATAAAGTCGCCGAGCGTCTTTCGCCCTTCCGGGTCGGTGAAGGCTGACATCACCTCGAACGGCTTGTAAAACAGCAGGTAGCGCATCTCGCCATTTTAGCAAGGTGACTGTCACCGGGCAATGCTATGCGGTGAAATTCAGGCATTTCTCTCCCCGGTGACAGTCACCTAACACCAGTTTAGAGACAGGTTCTTATTCTTCAACAACGCCCGCTTTGACCGGCTCTGCCAGTACTTCCCTCACCGCTTCCACCACCCGCACCAAGTCGGCCTCTTCAATCACCAGCGGCGGCAGGAACCGCAAGACGGTCAACCCGGCAGGCAGGGCCAGCACACCTTTAGCCATCAACGCCTGCAAAAACGGCGTCACCTTTTGCTTGAGTTCAATCCCCACCATCAACCCCAGCCCGCGCACTTCACGAATCAGCGGCGATTCAATTCTCTTCAATTCTCCAATCCACCAATCTCCCATCTCCGCAACTCTCTCAGGTAAACGGTTCGCCTGCAAATACTCAATCGCCGCCAGCGAGGCCGCGCACGCCAGCGGGTTGCCGCCGAACGTCGAGCCATGCACCTGCGGCGGCAGTTGCCCCACCCGTTCGCCAATCAACGCCGCGCCCATCGGCAGGCCGCCGGCGATGGACTTTGCCAGCGCCATCAAGTCCGGCTCCAGGCCGTAATGCTCGCAAGCAAACATCTTGCCCGTGCGCCCGAATCCGGTCTGCACTTCGTCAACGATTAACATCGCCCCGCGCTCGCGGCACAGCTTTTGCGCGCCGCGCAAAAATTCTAGCGTGCCGGGCCGCACCCCGCCCTCGCCCTGCACCACTTCCAGAATCACGCCCGCCGTCTGGTCGGTGACGGCGGCCTCGAGGGCGGCCAGGTCGTTGTAGGCCACGTGTTTGAAACCGGGCCACAACGGCTCGAACGGCTCGCGGTATTTCTTCTCCCACGTCGCCGAGAGCGCCCCAATCGTCCGGCCATGAAAGCCGCGCATCGTCGCCACAACTTCTTTGCGGCCCGTCGCAATCCGCGCGAACTTGAGGCACGCTTCCACGGCCTCCGTGCCGGAACTGCACAGGTAAGCGCGCTGGATGCCCTTCGGCGCAATGCCGATCAATTTCTGGATCAACTCGGCCCGACGATCGTTGTAAAACATCTCCGGGCAACTGATGAGCGTCTGGGCCTGAGCGACAATGGCCGCCGTCACTGCCGGGTTGGCGTGGCCCAGGTTGCCTGCCCCCTGCCCGCCCACGCAGTCAATGTATTCGTTCTCGTCGCTGTCCCACAAATGCGCCCCACTGCCGCGAACGATGGCGATGGGGCGTTTGGTGTACAGGCCGGAAGTGTATTGGGATTCGAGGTCTTGAATAGTCATGTGGTCAGGTAGTCGGGTAGTCAAATGGTCAGATAGCCAGTCAGACGTTGAGGCTGAGATACAGGCCACGTTCGTCTAGACCTTTAACGTCGTGGATCGCCTCTAGTCCGCAGGCGTGGAAGGCAGACAAATATTCGTCGTGTGTGAACAGGCCAAGCGCGTGATGCTCGACAAAATGCTCCACGCCGTTCGGCGTAGCAACAAGATAATGAAAGTCGAACGAAGAAACCTTGTCGGCGATTACGGTAACACTCATACGGGCGATCTTGAGGTCAGGTTGATCGACAAACACGCCGTGGACGTAGCCGGAGCGCATGTCGTCAGGCGCGAACCACGGCTCGACAACTAACAGGCCGTCAGGTTGCAAATGCCGCTTCATGGTCGCAATGGCCCTCCCAAGTCCCTCCACTGTTTTGACATAGCCGATTGAACTGAATAAGCAGGTGACTACATCGAACTGGTGGTCAAGCTGAAAATCGGCCATGTCGGCCTGATAGAAGTTCACATCTGGACAACGCTGGCGGGCAACCTTCAAGATGCTTGGGTCGAGGTCGAGGCCGGAGACGTCGTAGTGTTGCCTTAGATGAAGAATGTGGCTTCCCGTACCGCAAGCAACGTCCAACAAGCTGTTGCCGGCGGAACGTTTATGCTCTTGAATAAGCGCGTGCAAAATTTCAACTTCACGCCCGTAGTCCTTGCCGACGGCGGCGTAAATTGCATCATAGAAAGCCGCTGACTTTGAGAACATTACGAGATCACTGTTCCTTTGCCCGCCAGCGCATTCACCACCGGAGTCTCTACGCGGCCATCGGCGAACACCACCTTCGCCACGCCCAGGCCCAGCGCCTCACTCGCGCCCAGCACCTTCTTCTTCATCCGCCCCTCGGCAAATTCAAGGGATTGTTCTACCTTCGCCTTGTCAATGTGTGCGATGAGCGAACTCTCGTCGGGAAAATTGCGGAGCAGGCCCGGCACGTTGGAGAGGATGATCAACTGTTCAGCCGCCACGGCCCCGGCCACCATCGCTGCCGCCCGATCGGCGTCCACGTTCAGCGCGTCGCCTTCGGGCGAGATCGCTAGCGGCGCAATCACCGGCGTGTAACCGTTATCCAATAACATCAATAACAAATAACTATTTACTTCTTCGATCTTCCCTGTGTAATCATCCCGTAAAATCCGCTGTTTGCTGTTCTCGACGATACGAATAGCATCTTTGCGTTTTGCTACCATCAACCGCCCGTCCACGCCCGACAGACCGAAAGCGTTGACGCACAGCTTCTGCAATTTCTCTACTAGCAACGTATTTATTTTGCCCGCCGTCACCATCGCAAAAATTTCGAGCGTCGCCCGATCGGTGTAGCGTGAGGTGAAACCTGACGGCGAAGTGACAAATCGCGGCGGGTGGCCGAGTTGCTCCGAAATAGCGTTCGTCTCACCCGAACCGCCGTGCACTACTACCATCTTCTGCCCGGCGCGCACTTGCACGGCAATGTCGGCCATCACCGCTTCCACATTCACGCCGGTTGTACCGCCCATTTTCACAACAATCATCAGTGTATTGGACACAGATTTACACAGACACTTGCACCGGAACGCAAGTGCAGGTGTGAACACAGATAAAAAATCTGTGTGTATCTGCGTTTATCTGCGTCCCATTAAATCGGGTGCAGGCCCGGAAATTCCAGCCCCACCGTTTCCTCAAATCCGCACATGATGTTCATGGCCTGCACGGCACTGCCCGCCGCACCCTTCATCAGGTTGTCAATCGCCGCCAGTGCCACGCACCGCCCGGTTTCAGAATCAAGCTCAAAGCCCACGTCGGCGTAATTTGACCCGGCGAGAATTTTGGGGTCGGGCACGCGGTGGATGCCGCCCCGGTCTTTCACGATCCGCACAAACGGCTCGTTGCTGTACGCCGCCCGGTACGCCCGCCACAAATCCTTTTCAGTCACGCCTGGCTTGAGAAAGGCATGGGCCGTAGCCAACACCCCGCGCACCAAGTCCACGGCTGTCATGCTCAAATGCACATCATGCAAACCAAGTTCCTGGATAATTTCGGCGGTGTGGCGGTGGCCGATTGGGGCGTACGAACGCACCGAGTGACTCTTTTCAGGGTGATGTGAGCCGGGGTTGACCGTCGCGCCACCCTCGGACGATCCGGTTTTGACATCCACAACAATGGGTTGGGTCGGGTGGAGCAGATCAGCCTTTACTAGAGGCAGGAGGGCTAAATTGGACGCCGTCGCGTTGCACCCCACCCCACTGATGTAATTCGCCGTCTTTATGGCCTCGCGCTGAAGTTCCGGCAGGCCGTACACAAACTTTCCCAGCCAGTCGGGCGCGGCGTGCTTCTCGCCGTACCAGCGTTCGTACAGCGCCGCGTCGCGCAAGCGAAAGTCCGCCGAGAGGTCAACGATCTTCGGCGCAAACTTTGCCCAGCGCTCAATCTGCTTCTGTGACTCGCCGTGCGGCGTCGCCAGAAACAGCACATCGCACTCCTTCAGCGCATCGCGGCTGGTGAATTGTAACTGCGTTCGCTTGCGCAAATTGGGATGCTGGCTGTGGATGAACTCGCCGGCGGCGCTGTTAGAGATGGCTTGATAGACTTCCACCTGCGGGTGAAACAGCAACAGCCGCAGTAACTCGCCGCCGGTGTACCCCGACGCCCCAACTATCGAAACCCGAATCGCCATCAACCCTTTTCCCCCATTTCCTTCATTTCCTTGCCTTCCCAACTTGCACTGTGTAATCAATAATCTTGCCCGGAATGTCCACGCCAGTCGTCGGCACAGTCGTGTGGAACTCCATGGTGTGATTGACTTCGTTGACCAGCAAGCCCCGGTCGGGGTCTTCCAGCAGGTCAATGGCCAGAACCCCGCCGCCCACCGCCTCGGCGGCGGCCCGACAGATTTCATTCAACTCAGGCGTTACCGGACACACGCTCCCTTTACCGCCGCGCGCCGTGTTGGTGATCCAATGCTCCGAGGTGCGATAAATCGCCGTCATCGTTTCGTCGCCGGCCACAAAGGCCCGGATGTCTCGGCCCGGCTTGCGAATGAGTTCTTGAATATAAAAAATCTGGTGCTGATAGTTGCCCAGCACTTCACGATGCTCAAGGACGGCCTCCGCCGCCTCGCGGTCGTTGATCTTCGACACCATCCGCCCCCACGAGCCGATCACCGGTTTGAGCACCACCGCGTTCCAGCACCACGTCGTAGTTCAACCACTCGCCGGGCGCGTCCAAATTGAATTTGGCCTCGCGGTCGTCAATCCTGTCATAGCTGACCCCATCCGGCCCACGCTTGTCCAGCGCCTCAAACAACCACTTCTCTTCGACTCGCACACGCGAGTATAAAACGCCAATCTTCATAAGTTCTCAGCAATAACAAATAACCAGTAACCGATTCTCGGTTACTGGTTATTTGCTATTTATTCCCCCCAGTCTTCCGCTTCCTGGGGAGCCAGCGACAGCGAAAGGGGCGCAAGGCTGATCACTTCAAGATCAACCCCGCAATCGCCGCAGACGACGATCTCACCGCTCTGCACGTCGCCGCCGAGAGTCAAAGCGCCTTCGCATTCAGGACAAGTAGCCATTATCATAGTCTCCTTTTCAGTAGACCTGTCAGGTTTCCAACAAACCTGACAGGTCTGGAAAAATAAAAAACCCCTCAAAGTGAGGGGTCTCCGTTCGCGTGGCCTAAAACTTCAAAGTGCTTACCCAAGCCAAACTAACCGAGACCCCATTTGGGACGGCTCGGCAGACGGAACTCACGCTTGGGTAGAGCAACTGTAAACATTAGGCCAAATTTATCATGACTTGAAGCAAGGGTCATGAGCAATCCTGCATAACATCTCGCGCCTTCGTTTGTTCAAGTTGATGAGCCGGTTTCGATTAACGATTTGGCCGCCTCGAGTTGATCCCGAACCGACTCCGGGGCGGTGCCGCCGATCACGTTTCGGGCCGCCACCGCCGTGGCGGCGTTGAAGGCGGCCCGAACGTCCTCGTCGAACGCCGGGCTGATCTCACGCAAATCATCCAATTTCAATTCTCCAATCTCCAATCCTCTCTCGATCCCCATTCGCACCATCTTACCGACAACGCCGTGCGCCGCCCGAAATGGCACGCCCTTCCTGACTAAATAATCTGCCAACTCGGTCGCCAGCAGGCTCGAGTCCACCGCCGCCCGCATCCGCTCCCGGTTCACCGCCATCGTCGCCACTGTTCCGGCCACCACCGGCAGTAACACGTCCAACATATCAAAGGCGGCAAAGACCGGGGCTTTGTCCTCCTGCAAGTCTTTGTCGTAAGCCGACGGCAATCCCTTCAAAACCGAAAGCAAGCCGGTCAACAACCCGATCAACGTTCCGGCCTTGCCCCGCGCCAGTTCAAGCATATCCGGGTTCTTCTTCTGAGGCATGATGCTGGAGCCGGTTGAGTAAGCGTCGGCCATCTCCACAAACCCGAACTCTGTTGTCGAATACAAAATCAGCGCGTCGGCCAGGCGGCTAAGATGCGAGCCAATGAGGGCGCAATCGAAAAGAAACTCGGCGGCGAAGTCGCGGTCGGCCACCGCATCAAGGCTGTTCGGGGCCACGATGGCAAACCCTAAGTCGGCGGCCAACGCGGCCCGATCAATTGGAAACCCGGTCCCGGCCAGCGCCGCCGATCCGAGCGGCATCACGTCCGCTCGCCCTCGAGTCTGAGCCAGCCGCTCTTTGTCTCGCTCCAACGCCCAGAAGTGACTCAGCAACCAGTGGCTGAACAGGATTGGCTGGGCGCGTTGGGTGTGCGTGTAGCCCGGCAGAATCGTTTCGAGTTCAGCCTCGGCTTTGGCGACGAGAGTGGACTGCAAAGTGCCTACGCGATTCACCAGAACACCAATTGCCTCCATCGTCCATAATCGAAAGTCGGTCGCCACCTGATCGTTGCGACTGCGCCCGGTGTGCAGTTTGCCGGCCACCTCGCCGACGATCTCGCCCAACCGCCGTTCCACGGCTGTGTGAATGTCCTCATCGCTCGCCGCAAATGCAAACGAACCGTCGTTGAATTCGGCCCACACCGTTTGCAAACCGGCGCACAGTTTGTCGGCCTCTGCCGCTGTGATTACGCCCGCTCGCGCTAGCGCCCTCGCCCAGGCCACGCTCCCGCAAATGTCGGCATCCCACAACCGCTTGTCCACCGCCAGCGACGCATTCAACTGCATCGCCAGCGGATCGATCTTGCCTTCAAACCGCCCGCCCCAAAGAGTCATAGCCGCCTTCCGTCCTCACCCCTACCCCCGTCCCCTCCCCCTCTCCTGAGCGATGTTGCTTCGCTCAGGAGAGGGGGAGGGGTGGCCGAAGGCCGGGGAGGGGGTAAGGCTAATCCCGTTTGAACTTCGAGTAGTCCGGCTCGCGATAGCGCGTCTGCCCTTTGGCCGCAATGTCCAGCATCGCGTTCACCTTCATCTGCAAGCCGAAGAGGGTGATAAAGCCTTCGGCGTCCGACTGATCATACACGTCCTCCTTGCCGAAGGTGGCGAAGTCCTCACGGTAGAGCGAGTTCTCGCTCCAGCGCCCGGCGGTGATGATGTTGCCCTTGTACAGCTTGAGCTTCACCGTGCCGCTCACGTGCCGCTGGGTCACTTCGATGAAAGCATCAATTGCTTCACGAATGGGTGTGTACCACTGGCCGTTATAAACCAGATCGGCGTACTTGAGGCCGACCTGTTGCTTGTAATGCAAGGTTTCTTTGTCGAGGCAGATCGCCTCCAACTCGCGATGCGCGGCTACCAGCAGAGAGCCGCCCGGCGTTTCGTACACGCCGTGCGACTTGATCCCGACCAGGCGGTTCTCCACCAGATCGACCCGGCCCACGCCGTGCCTGCCGCCGACTTCGTTTAACTTGGCGATCAGTTTGTAAGCTGACAACGACTCGCCATTCACCGCCACCGGCTCGCCCTTCTCGAACGTGACCTCAACATATTCGGGCGTGTCGGGCGCATTCTCAGGGGAAACCGACCGCTGGAACATGGCCTCTTCCGGCTCATTGGCCGGGTTCTCCAACAAACCGCCCTCGTGCGAGAGATGCCACAAATTATCGTCGCGACTGTAAATGGATTTGGTCGTCGCCGTCACCGGCACGTTGTGTTTCTTGCAGTAGGCAATCGCGTCCTCCCGTGAGCGGATGTCCCACTCGCGCCAGGGGACGATGACTTTGAGACGGGGATTGAGGGCAGTGAATGTCAGTTCAAACCGCACCTGATCGTTGCCTTTGCCGGTGCAACCGTGTGAGACGGCGTCCGCCCCTTCCTCCTCAGCCACCTTCACCTGATGGGTGGCGATCAGAGGCCGGGCAATCGAAGTGCCAAGCAGATATTTATGCTCGTACACTGCGCCGGACTTGAGCAATTTGAAGAGATAGTCTTTGGCAAATTCCTCTTTCAAATCCTTCACCACACACTTGATTGCGCCCGAGGCGATGGCTTTGGCCGGCACGCCCAATAGGTCTTCATTCTGGCCGATGTCAGCGCAGAAGCACACCACTTCCGAACTGGGGTAATTCTCCTTCAGCCACGGCACAATGGTGGACGTATCCAGCCCGCCCGAATACGCCAACACTATTTTCTTGACATCCTTCTTTGACATGCTAATTGTCTCCTCTTTCCTTGCCACGAATTACACGGATTATCACGAACAAAAAATCAATTCGTGCAAATTGGCGCGAAGCGATTCGTGGCTAAAATAAAAAGCCCTCCGGGACTCGGAGGGCTTTATGCGCGAAAGAAAATCAGATTCAGCTTAAGCGCGGACAGCCGCCTGGCCCGGAACGGGGTTGCAGGAAAAACGACGGCTGGAACGACGCGAAAAACTGAACATTGGCCCAATCTTATCCGGGCCGGGGCGGGCTGTCCATTGTGGATTGTGCCTGAAAGATGGCGCAACTCTGTAGTATGATTGGCAAAACTCGACACCATGACTCTACAAAACACCAATCACAAAATATCAACATTGGGCTACGGCAGTGGCGCTCTACAACGCCTCGGCCAGTTCCTGCTCCGGCTCATCGGCTGGAAAGTGGATGCCCAACTACCAGCCGACTCGAAGGTCGTGCTCATTGTGGCCCCGCACACCTCCAACTGGGATTTGCCCATCGGCCTGATTTGCGCCTTTGCTATCGGTCTGATGCGGAACTGGCACATCGGCTATATGGTGAAAGACTCGGCGACGCGCTGGCCGGTGATCGGGCAAGTCATTCGCTGGTTCGGCGCCATCCCCATCAACCGGAGCGCGGCCCAAAACGTGGTTGACCAGATGGTGGCCGCCTTCAAGCAGTATGACCGCCTGCTGTTGGGCATTACGCCCGAGGGGACGCGAAAGAAGGTTGCTTACTGGAAATCCGGCTTCTATCAAATCGCTCTTAAGGCCCAGGTTCCGATTGCGTTGGCTTATTTGGATTACGGGCGCAAGGTTGGGGGCGTCGGCCCGACGATTGTGCCGACCGGCAACATGGAAGCTGATCTGGAGATCATCCGCCAGTTTTACGCCGGCATCGCCGGCAAGTTCCCGCACCAGTTCGGTGAAATCCAATTCAGGCCAAATGGCCTCTGAGCGCAAACTGCCCCGGCTGACAGCCGGGGCAGTTTTTTTTTACGCACCTGCTCACGAGTAGCGTCCTGAGCGGAGGGTCGGTGCAGTCCCGACCCGCAGTCGAAGGACGCGGGTTTCGCGCATGTGCCGCACGCGAAGCGTTCGACTACGGCCCACGAACAGCACGTGGGCCTCCGCTCAGGATGCTTGTCTCCCAAGGGCTACGGGCAGCTATTTTTTTGTTAACCCAGTAGCCTCCCGATCTCGCTTTCAGAGTAGCCCAGCGACTTCAGAATTTCCCGCGAGTGTTCGCCCAACCTCGGCGGCGGCAGGCGATAGCTGGGCGGTGTGCCTGCAAGCTTCATCGGGTTGGCAAGCATGGTGAGGCCGCCAAACGCGACCAGGTTTTCGCGGGCGAGATAGTGCGGGTCGTTCAACAAATCGGGGATGGCGTTGATGGGGCCGCACGGAATCTCGGCGGTGCGCAGGCGTGGAAGCCAGTAGTCGGCAGACTGAGTCGAAAGTTGAGACTGGAGAATGGGGATTAGTGATTGACGATTGGCAACGCGGGCCGGATTGTCGGCAAAGCGCGGGTCGTCACGGACTTCCGACCCCAAACTCAGGACTTCACAAAAAGCCGCCCACAGCTTGTCGGTGCCAACGGCGATGATGATCGGTTTGTCGGCGGTGTGAAAGACCTGATAAGGCACGATGCTGGGATGATCGTTGCCAATGGGTTTGGGCGGGCCGCCGGTGGCAAAGTAGTCGGCGGCCACAATCGTCGTCCACGCCGCCTGGCTTTCGAGCAGGCTCATGTCAATGAATTGGCCCTGTCCCGTCGCCTGTCTGGTAATCACCGCCGCCAGAATGGCCAGCGCCGAATACATGCCGGTTGTCATGTCGGCCAATGGAATGGGATAGCGAATGGGCGCGGACTCGGGCGTGCCGGTGATTGACATCAGGCCCGCCTCACCCTGGGCGACGAGGTCGTAGCCCCCCAGCCCGGCGTTCGGCCCGCTGTGGCCGTAACCGGAGATGGCGCAATAGATGAGCTTTGGGTAGGCGGCGCGCACGTCATCAGGATGCAGGCCGAGGCGCTTGAGGCTGTCGAGGCGCGGCACGTTGCACACCAACACGTCGGCAGTGACGAGCAGGCGGCGCATGACATCTTGCGCGGCGGGCTGTTTGAGATCGAGCGTAAGACTGCGTTTGTTGCGATTAGTGGAGCAGAAGTAGGCGCTCTCGCCGTCCGGTCGTTTCGCCCCCCACTTGCGCGATTGGTCGCCTGCGCCGGGGCGCTCGATCTTGATCACGTCTGCGCCGAGATCGCCGAGCATCATAGTGCAGTAGGGGCCGGCGAGGGCTTCGGTCAGATCAATTATTCTGAGATTAGAGATTGGCATCAGCCGCGCCCGACGAGTTTGCGGAGAAGCTGGCCGACGCGGCCTGCCAGATTGGGGTGGTCGAAAGCGTCGAGTTCGTGGGCGTCGAGAAAGACGCCGTAGCAGATCGTGCACGAGTCGGTGGTGACGTTGGCCCGCAAGTTGGTGAGCTTGATCAAGATGCCGCCACACCGGGGACACCGCCCCTTCTTGCCCGACTTGTTGAGGCCGGGGTCGGTGCTGGCGCGCTTCTGTTTGAGGGCGCTGTGGTCAATCGCCAGGATACGCTCCAGCTCGTGTTCGTCGAGCCACAGTCCGCTACATTTCGCGCAACGGTCAATGACGTAAGGCCCGACGCGAACCGACTCGAATGCGCCGCCGCAGTTGGGGCAGGAGCCAAGATTTTCGGTATCGTTTTCTGCCATTCGCACGAGTAATCAGTTATCAGTGAACAGTGATCAGTGAAGTCCCACTGATTACTGATCACTGTTCACCGACTACTACTCAGCAACCGCCTTGTCCGTAATCTCCAGCGCCTTGTTGATCACCTCAAACGCCTCACGCAGTTCGGATTCGTTAATGGAGAGCGGCGGGTTGGTGTGAAGCATGTTGCGCCAGGTGAAATTATAGATGCCGTTTTCTTTGAGATACGCGCCCAGCTTCGCCATCTCCGGGCTGGCGCCGACGTAAGGCCCCATCGGCTCTTTCGTCTTCCGGTTCTTCACCAGCTCAATCACGCCGAACAAACCAATCGAGCGCGCGTCGCCCACCGACGGATGTTCGGCCTTGAGGTCGTCGAGCATTCCAGCCATGACTTTGCCCATGCGCTTCGAGTTGCCCACGATGTCATCTTCCTTCATCACCTTCAGGTTGGCGACGGCGGCGGCTAAACTCATCGGGTGGGCGCTGTAGGTCAGGCCGCCGTAGAAGACTTTGTCTTTGTAGTAGTCGGCGATTTTTTCGTTGATGGCGATTGCCCCCAGCGGCATGTAAGCCGAAGTCAAACCTTTGGCCATGGTGATCAGGTCTGGCACAACTTTCCAATGGTCAACGGCAAACCACTCGCCGGTGCGCCCCAGGCCGCACATCACTTCGTCGCAGATCAACAGAATACCGTGCTTGTCGCAAATCTGGCGCAGGCCCTGCAAGTAGCCGTCGGGCGGGATGATGATGCCGTTGGTGCCGGTGACGGTTTCGATGAAGATGGCGGCGATGGTGTGCGGCCCTTCGTACATGATCACTTCTTCCATCTGATCCAGGCACTTGCGGGCAAAGACTTCGTCGCTGTCGCCTTCCTGATACAACTGACTGCGATATTTGTAAGGATCGAAAACGTGGATGACGCCAGGGATGCCGGGTTCGTTGGCCCAGCGGCGGTGGTCGCCGGTGAGGGTGATGGCGGCGGCGGTGGAGCCGTGATAGGAACGGTAGCGGGCGATGATCTTCTGCCGCCCGGTGAAGCCGCGCGCCATTTTGATCGCGTTCTCGTTGGCTTCCGCGCCGCCGAGGGTGAAGAAGAACTTCTTGAGGCCATCGGGAGTCACTTCGGCCAGCAGTTGGCCGATCTCGGCGCGGACGCGGGTAGCCATGCTCGGCCCGGCGTAAACCAGTTCTTCAGCCTGAGCCTTGATGGCGTCAATCACCCGCCGGTCGCCGTGGCCGATGTTGACGCACATCAACTGCGAGTTCAAGTCCAGGTAGCGCTTGCCGTAGGCATCCCAGAAATAAACGCCTTTGGCTTTTTCCATCGGAATCGGGTTGACGGCGTCCTGCGCCGACCAGGAAAAGAATGAGTGCTTTTTGGTAAGAGCAACGATTTCTTCGGGGGTCATGGGAGTCTCCTTAGTTGCCGCCAATTATACACAGGCCGCATTCCTCAACAGGCTTTGGAATAGAAAGCCCGCCAAATCATCAGAGCCTGTTTGATAAATCGAGTTTGGCCGATTTTTGTAGGGCGAATTGACAATTCGCCCTACAATTCCGAATTTCAAATTGAAGCTTGCAGGGTGGTTGAAATTGAAGATCAGCCTGCTTTGAGATCGCGCGCCGCCGGGATGTTGGCCAGGGACTCGGCGGCGTTGGCGGCTGAAATCACGGCCTTCGCCAGCACATCAGCCGCCAGCGCGCCGATCAAACTCAAGTCGGCTTGTTTGTCGCCGAGGGAAAGGGCAAAGATCGTGTCGCCATCAAACATAGTGTGTACCGGGCGGATGACACGAGCCAGACCGTCGTGAGCCATCTGGGCCATCTTTGTCGCTCCGCTTTTTGTCAACGCCACATTGGTGGCGACGACTGCCAGGGTGGTGTTCCGGCCCGGGGCGAACTTGGAAATATTTTGGCCGATCATGCTCTCGGCAAATTCCATCGAGTCGGCAAAGCCGCCGCCGATAATTTTGCGCGCTCCGGCAATTATTCGGCGAGTCTCAGGATCGTAGACATCGCCAAACGCATTCACGGCGGTCAGCGCGGCCACGGTGATGCCGCCGCTGATTTGTTTGCTGGCAGTGCCCAAACCGGCTTTTGTGGCTTGTTTGAATCCAAGCATCTTACCGACGGTTGCGCCGGTACCGGCGCCGACGTTGCCCTGCGCAACCGGCCCCTCGGTGGCGGCTTCACAGGCGGCGTAGCCGGCGGCAGAATCTGGTCGAACGTCCGACCGGCCAATGCTCAGGTCAAACAAGATGGCGGCTGGCACGATGGGCACTTTGGCAACGCCCGTGTCGTAGCCATAACCGCGCTCTTCAAGCCAGCGCATCACGCCATCGGCGGCGGCCAGCCCGAAGGCACTGCCGCCGCCCAGCACGACGGCATGAACTTTCTGGATCAGGGAAACCGGATCCAGCAGGGCCGTCTCGCGAGTGCCGGGAGCCGAGCCGCGCACATCCACTCCGGCGACTGCGCCAACGGGGCACAGCACCACCGTGCAACCCGTTGCGGCTTCGAGATTTGTCCAATGCCCAACCTTCAAACCGGGCACGTCAGTGAGAGCGTTGTGCATAAAGCGAATTCTTTTCGGAGCGTTCGGTCAGCGAGCCGCTCATTATTCCAGCAAGAAGTTATCAATCAACCGCGTTGCCCCAATCCTCACCGCCAGCGAAAGCAAAACACCGTTGTCAGGAATTCGGTCCAATTCCGTCAGTGTGCGGTGGTCAGCCACAGAAACATAATCTATCCGAGCCAGCGGCTCGCCGGCAATTGTCGAAGAAAGGATGGCGCGCAACGTATCACCTCCCCGCTCGCCTTTGTCGAAAGCATTTCTAGCGGCGGAAAGAGCGCGATATAAAACAGTGGCGGCCTTGCGCTCGTCTGGGCTAAGGTAAGCATTACGACTGCTCATTGCCAAACCGTCCGGCTCGCGCACAGTTGGGCAGGCGACAATCTCAAGTGGAAAATTGAGATCATCGGCCATGCGTTTGATGACGGCCACTTGTTGAGCGTCTTTCTGGCCGAAGTAAGCGCGATCGGGCGTGAAGACATTGAAGAGTTTGGCGACGACAGTCGCCACACCGCGAAAATGGCCGGGGCGGGCCTGCCCTTCAAGCGGCAAAGCGACTTGTTCGACGGCGACAAAGGTTTGGAAACCGGGCGGGTACACGATTTCAGGAGTCGGCGTCCACACCAGATCAGCCCCGGCTTCAGCCAGCAGGCTCAAGTCACGATCCAGATCGCGCGGATAGCGGCTAAGGTCTTCATTTGGCCCAAACTGAGCCGGGTTGACAAAGATGCTCACGCCCACATGATCGTTTTCGGCTTTGGCCCGGCGAACCAGCGAGAGGTGGCCTTCGTGGAGAGCGCCCATCGTCGGCGCCAGGCCGAGTGTGCCGGCGAGGGCAAGGCGGGCGCGACGGAGATCGGAAATCGTGGCAAAAGTATTCATGTTGAGTGTTCTTGGGCAAGGGCCGTCACCAGCCGCCATAACATTTCATTGACAGGCGTACTCACATTCAAAACATGCGCCTCACGAACCACCGCGCCATTAATCGCCTCCACTTCGGTTGGCGCGTTACGCAACACATCCTGAAGCATCGAGGAGCGGTTGTGAGCGGTCAGGCGCATCACTTCATGAGCGCGCAAGACAGGATCAGAAAAAGGCAAGGTGATGTTTTTAGCGGCGGCTACGGCGGCAACTTCGCGGGCGGCTTCGTCGGCCAGGGCTAGCGCCGAGGGCCGGTTGAGCAACTCGCCGTTTGTGACGCGAAGCAAGGCAGTGAGGGCGTTGATGGCCGCGTTGACGACGAGCTTACCCCAGATCAGCGGCGTAACGTCAGGCGCAAGATGAACTTCAAAACCGCCATCGCGAAGAAGCGCAACAACTGAGCCAAGTCGAGGGTGATCGGCCAGGTGAATTGGGCCGCGCCCGCCTTCTCGCACGCGGCCCGGGCCAAGCAAAGTTGCGCCCTGCATCGTAATACCAAGCGCTGTCCGCTCCACGCCCAGTTCTGCGCCGAGCGTCTCCAGATTACCCAGGCCGTTTTGCAACGTGAGGGCCACACCCGACGGAGCGAGAAACGAGGTGATCTGTCTGGCCGCTCGTCCTGTTTGCCATGACTTTACCAGCACGATGGCGGCTTCCGCGCCGGAACACTGATCAGGGTCAGCCGTCGCTTTTACACGAACGGTTTCCGCGCCCGACCCGGTTTCCACTACGATCCCCGTGGTGTTGATAGCCGCGACGGCTTCCGCCCAAGTGCCCAGCATCCACAGCGGGCCTGAGGTGCAGCGGGCCAGCCGCGCCGCAAACAACGAAGCGAGCGCACCCGTGCCGACGATGACGAACATGTTTGCTATCGTTTACGCCAGGTGCAGGTGATGAGGATACTCGATCGGCTCTGATTCGAGATCGGTCAACAAAGCGCGCCATTCGTCGTCGGGGATTGAGTAAGCGTGTTCTTCAGCCGGGAAAACATGAGTCGCCACGTCCTTTTTGTATTCCGCAAAGGCGCGCAACATTTCAGCATTCAGGTCGGCGTACCGCTTGACGAACTTGGGCGTGAAACGGTCGAACAGGCCAAGCAAATCGTGGGTGACGAGCACCTGTCCGTCACACCCGGCCCCGGCTCCAATGCCAATGGTAGGAATAGTGAGCTTTTGTGAGATCAACTCTGCCAGGCGGTCGGGCACCGCTTCGAACACCACCGCAAAACACCCCGAGTCTTCCAGAATGAGGGCGTCCTCAAGCAAATGACGGGCGGCGCGGGCGGTGCGGCCCTGTGCGCGGTAGCCGCCGAGTTTGTGAATGGACTGCGGTGTAAGGCCGATGTGGCCGACCACTGGAATGCCGGCGTTGATAATTGCTTCGATGGTGGACGCGACTTCGCGCCCGCCCTCCAGCTTGACGGCATCCATCCCGGCTTCGGCCAAAAAACGGCCAGCATTACGCACCGCCTCGGTTGCCGAAACCTGATACGACATGAAGGGCATGTCGCCAATGAGCAACGATTTCCTGGCGCCACGCGACACGGCTTTGGCATGATGAAGCATGTCCTCCATCGTGACCTGAAGCGTGTTCTCATAGCCCAGCACCACCATGCCCAGCGAATCGCCGACCAGCAGAGAGTCGATCCCGGCCTGGTCGGCGGCCAATGCAGTGGCGTAATCATATGCCGTCAGCATAGAGATCGCCTCGCCGTGCTCTTTGCGCTGGCGAAAGGTGAGGGTGGTTATTTTTTTGCGATCGGAGGAAGGTTGAGCGGACATTGGCTATCTCCTTTGAATAAAGTGAGACGCCCGGGGATAAGATGAGGGTTGCATTTGTTCAGCCGTCTCGTTCCGGGGATACAAGCGGCGCTCAAAGTATAGCACGATTCCCTCAGATACTAATACAAGATGTTTGATAGAATTGCCTTGCTCCAAACTCTATGACGAAAGGCTAGACTCAGTGGAAAGCAAACTCAACGTCGGCGACCGCGCGCCGGAAAGTATTGTGTTGGATGTGAACGGCCAGCCAGTGGCGCTGGCCGAAACCTGGCGTGACGGGCCGGTCCTGCTCACCTTCCTGCGGCACTTTGGCTGACTACACTGCCGCCACATGCTTGCTCAGTTGGAGCAGAACAAAGATGAAATCAGGGCCGCCGGTTTGAAAATTGTGGCGGTCGGTATTGGCAAGCCAAAACACGCCGCGAGGTACGGCGGCAAACTTGCGCCCAGCGTCACCTGCCTGGCAAATGAGACGAACGACGTTCATTTCGCCTGGGGCCTCAAGCGCCGCGGGCTGGGTCAGCTGCTGGAGCCTAAGTTATACGTTGCCAGCATTCGCGCCACTCAAGCCGGTTTCACCCAAGGCCGGGCAACCGGAGACACGGCTATGCTCGGCGGCCTGTTCGTCGTCGCTCAGACGGGCATCATTCGCTATGTTTACGTCAACGATTATGCTGGAGATTACCCGGAAATCGCCGACGTACTCAAGGCGGTGAAAACCTGAGGGCCTATTTCCAAACCCTAAAGGTCTTGAAGACTTTTAGGGTTTCAGGTCAGGCCGGCGGCTCGTAGACCTTCACCTGATTCCGGCCCGCCCGTTTGGCGGCGTACATGGCCTGGTCGGCGCGGTCGAGCAGTGTTTCCACATCGGCGCAGGTAGAGTCCATCGTTGCCACGCCCAGGCTGATGGTGACGGTGAGAGGCCCGACGTCAGTGGAAATAAACAACTGGGCAATACACCGGCTCAAGCGTTCCGCGCCGATCAGGGCGTTGTGACGATCGGTAACCGGCAACAGGACGACAAATTCTTCGCCGCCGTAGCGGCCCAGCAGGTCTGTCTCGCGCATACAACCCTGGCACTGCTCGGCAATCAGGTGCAACACCTGATCGCCGACGGCGTGACCGTAGGTGTCGTTGATGCGCTTGAAGTAATCAATATCAAACATGATGGCCGACAAAGGCTCGTGGTAGCGCCGGGAACGCTCAAACTCGCGCACAGCCAGGGCGAAAAACTGGCGGCGGTTGTAGAGGCCGGTGAGAGAATCAATGACGGCTAATCGTTGGACTTTATTGAACAGGCGGGCGTTATCAATGGCAATGGCCGCGTGATAAGCCAGTAGCTCCAACATCTCTCGATCGTCAATCGTATAAGCGTTTGTCTGGTAGCTTTGAGCCGACAACATTCCAATCGCCTGCCCTTTTAGCAACAGCGGCACGGCCAACAACGATCGGGTTTGTCCCACATCGTAATAGGCCAGTTGAATGTCCGGCATATCCAGGGCCATGTTTCCCAATTGCACTGATTTTCCGGCGGCGACAATATGGCCGCCCAAGCCGCGATTCGCCGGGTATCGAATGGAAGGCAGGCGCTCGCCCTGCTCGACAAAATAGACGTTTTCCAGTTCTGTTCGTTGTTCGTCCAACAGGGCAATGACGATGTCTTCGCCCGGCATCAGTTGAACAATGGCCTGATGGATAGCTGAATAAACCTGTTCCAAATCCAGGCTGGCGCTGATTGCCTCGGTGGCCCGATAAACAACAGCCCGGCGCTCGGCCACTCGAGCAGCGTCCTGGTAGAGTCGCAACTTCTCAATGGCAACCGCCAACTGCCCGGCAATCGTCGTCAGCAATTGCTCGTCGGCTTCGGTGAAAGCGCCCTCCTGGGCGTTGTCGGCGCCGATCACGCCCACAATCCGCTCGCCCAATTTGAGTGGCACACACAGCCGCGACAGAAGGCCCGGAAGCAGGCCAGTGTCCACTTTGCGAGTTACTCTGGATAATCGGATCGGCTGGCCGGTTGCCAACACCTTGCCAGTGAGGCCCTGGTTAAGCGGCGAGGTGCGCTTCTGATGTCCGCCCTGATAAAAGCAGTGGATGCGTAAAACATTGGCGGCTTCATCCACCAGCCCGACGCCTAAACTGCCGGAAGGATAAAGCCGCTCGCCGATCATCTGAATCGTCTGTTCGATCAACGCCTCCACGTCTGTGGCCGCCGCCCCGGCCACCGCCGCCGTGTGCAACACCTCCAGCTCGTCCAACTGGCGGCGCAACATATCCTCGGCCCGCTTGCGCCGGCTGATGTCCTGTTTGACGGCAATGAAATTGGTGATTTCGCCGTGCCCGTTCCGAACCGGGGTGATCGTTTGCTCTTCGGTATACAAGCTGCCGTCTTTGCGGCGATTGACCATTTCGCCATGCCAGGCCTGCCCGGAAAGAACTGTCTGCCACAAAGTCTGATAGAAGGTCTGATCGTGAAAACCCGATCTCAGCAAGCGTGTTGTCTGCCCCACGGCTTCTTCAGCGGTATAGCCGGTAAGGCGAGTGAAGGCTGAATTCACCCAGATAATTCGGCCCAGGCTATCGGTGATTACAATTCCGTTCGCCGCCGCTTCTAAGGCGGCGTTTTGCAGAAGATATTGGGTGTCCACGAATGAATGCGCTTATACGATCGGCGCGTGCGTTGAGCGCGGCACCCACTTGCCCGTGCCTGGCTTGCCATGCCATTTGTCGCCGTCCACCAGCAGTTCGCCGCGCCGGTAAACTTTCTCCGGCGCGCCCGTGATCTCCCATCCTTCATACAAGTTGTAGTCTGTTCGCTGGTGCGAGTTGGCGGCGCTCATCGTTCTCTTCTTATTTGGATCCCAGATCGCAACATCGGCGTCACAACCAACTGCCAATGTCCCTTTCTTTGGATACAGCCCAAAAATCTTGGCCGGGTTGGTGCTGGTCAACTCCACCAGGCGGTTCATGCTGAAGTGGCCCTGCCCCACGCCGTAGCTCCACAAAATCAACATCCGGTCTTCAATGCACGGCAGGCCATTCGGAATCTTAGAGAAGTCGCCCTTGCCCAACTCCTTGCCCGCGATCTGGAACGGCTGGCCTTCGTATTCGATCCCCTTCGTGCCATCATACAAGAACGGGCAGTGATCGGTGGAGACGACTTGCAGGGCGTTGGTCTTCACCGCGTTCCACAAGTAAGCATTGTCGGCTTTGGTGCGCACCGGCGGCGAGCACACCCACTTGGCGCCGTCCGGCTTGCGCAGGTCGTCAACCGTAAAGTGGAAATACTGGACGCACGTCTCGCCCATCACGTTGAGACCGCGCGCGCGGCCATAAGCGAGTTGATCAACCGCTTTGGCACAGGTGACGTGAACGACGTACAACGGGGCGCCGGCCACCCCGGCCAGGGCCACCGCCCGCCCCGTCGCTTCCCCTTCCACCCAGTCGGGCCGGGTGAGGGCGTGCCATTCCGGCGCGGTATGGCCTTCGGCCAGCGCCTTTTTCACCAGCACGTCAATCGCGTCGCCGTTCTCGGCGTGAACCATCACCAGCATCCCGGCCTCGGCGGCCTTCATCAGCGTCTTGAACAGAGTCGTGTCGTCAACTTGCAAGATGCCTTTGTAGGCCATGAACAGTTTGAGGGACGGAATGCCCTCCGGCCCCATCTTCGGAATTTCATTCAGCACATCGTCGGTCAGGTCGGCAATCGCCATGTGATAGCCGAAGTCCAGCACGGCCTTGTGGTCGGACTTTTTGTGCCAGCGTTCGACGGTCTGGTGTAAAGTTTCGCCTTTGGCCTGAATGGCAAAGTCAATGTGGAAGGTCGTGCCGCCGAAGGCCGCCGCCTTGTGGCCGCTGTAAAAATCGTCGGACGACACCGTGCCGCCAAAGGGCAGTTCGAGGTGCGTGTGGACATCAATCGCCCCCGGCAGAACATACTTGCCAGTTGCATCCACCACCTGAGCATCGCCAGCAGGCAAGCTCGCGCCGATAAGGGCGATCTTGCCATCGTCCATCAACAGGTCAGCCTTGAAGCTTTCGGCAGCGGTGACAAGGGTTCCATTTTTGATAAGGGTTTTCATAAGTGAGCCTCCTAAGAGCCTGCTCGCCAAACCCTTAGGGTCTTGGAGACCCTAAGGGTTTGGCGAGCTATTCAGATAGGCACTAATTGTTTATCGCCGTTGGCCCGTTCTCCGGCCAGGTCATGTGTTTGGGATCGAGCACGCGGCTTAACTCACGAAAGTAGAAGCATCGCTCTTGGTCATCGCGCCTCACACATTCTTCGCGGACAAAAAACGCGCCAACATACCACTCGTAAACTTTGCCGACTTGAAACGCATCCGGCTTCCAGGGTTTGGGGTAAATAGCGTGTTCGTCTTGCATCTGGTTCACTCCTCAATCTCTCATAGCACCAACGCGTGCGCCTTGCGCGCCAGATACGCACCCGTGCCCGCTTTGCCGTGCCACCTGTCGCCATCCACCAGCAGGCGGCCACGCGAAAACACCTTCTCCGGCCAGCCGGTCACTTCCTTGCCTTCGTACAAATTATAGTCGGTGCGCTGGTGTGATGTAGCAACCCCCATCGTCTTCCTGAGTTTCGGATCCCATACCACCAGGTCGGCATCCGAGCCAACCGCAACCGTGCCTTTGCGCGGATAGAGGCCGAAAATCTTGGCCGGTTGGGTGCAACACAGTTCCACCAGTTGGTTCACGGTGAGACGGCCAGCCCCGACACCACACGTCCACAACACGGGCATCCGGTCTTGAATCCCCGGCGCGCCATTTGGAATCTTGGTGAAGTCGTCGCGCCCCAACTCTTTGCCCGCCCGAGAGAACGGCTGGCCTTCGTAAGTCATCGGCTTGTCCCCGTCAAACGGGAAAGGGCAATGATCGGTGCCGATGGTTTGCAGTTCGCCACGCGCCAACGCCCGCCACAAATACTCGTTGTCGGTCTTGGTACGAACCGGCGGCGAGAACACCCATTTCGCGCCATCCTCCTGCCGCAAATTATCGGCGGTGAAAAAGAGATATTGCGGGCAGGTCTCGCCCATCACCTTCAGGCCGCGCTCGCGCCCGTAAGTCAACTGCTCCACCGCCGCCTGACACGTCATGTGAACCACGTACAACGGCGCTTCGGCGACGGCGGCCAGCGCAATCGCCCGCAAAGTGGCTTCGGCTTCACACCAGTGTGGGCGGGTGAGGGCGTGGTGAACAGGAGAAAGGTTGCCGCGAGCCAGCGCATCCTGGATCAACACCTCAATCGCATCGCCGTTCTCGGCATGAACCATCAGCAACATCCCGGCCTCGGCGGTTTTGATCAGCGACTTGAAGAGTCCGGTGTCGTCCACTTGCAGGCGGCCCTTGTAGGCCATGAGAATTTTGATGGTGGTGACGCCGTAGTTGACCATGCTCGGAATTTCATTCAGCGCCGCCTCGGTTGGGTCGGTAATCGTCATGTGGAAGCCGTAATCAATCACCGCCCTCTCGCGCGCTTTGGCGTGCCATGCTTCGAGCGCCTGATACAAAGTTTCGCCTTTGGACTGAATGGCAAAATCAATGTGGCTCGTCGTGCCGCCAAAGGCCGCCGCTTTGTGGCCGGTGTAAAAATCGTCCGACGAGCAAGTGCCCATCATGGGCAGATCGAGGTGGGTGTGAACGTCAATCGCCCCCGGCAGAATAAATTTTCCGGACGCGTCCACAACGACGGCTTCATCTTCAGGCAAACTCTGTCCCAGCAAGACGACGGTTTCCCCGTCAATCAACACGTCCGCTTGAATCGTGTCTGAGGCGGTGACCACTGTCCCACCTTTGAGCAATGTCTTCATTACGAAAGTTCCTTCACGCCAACAAAAAGAAATCCGGCCAACGCATCCGCGCCAGAAGTGTGGCCCACAGAAGTCAATGCTCGAAGGGCCTCACGCACAGCAGACTCATTTGAGGCCAACAACGCCGCAAAGAGATCGTGCCAGTGGATCATACACTCACCCCGCGCCGCCGCATGCAGATACGCCGCCGACAACGTCGTCGTCAACGGGGCCGCCGTCTGTGCGATGGCTTGCCCCATCTGCTCCCTGCCCTCGCTTCGCTCGCCGAAGAGTCCGGCCCACGCCGCAAGCAACACGCCGACGATGAAATCATCGCCCGCTGGAGTCAGCCCGCCACCGGCCCCGGCCAGCATTTTTGCGCCCGCAACACACTGTTCAAGTGAGCCGGCATGCAAGCCGGCGACAAGTTTGTTGGCCCCTTGCGCCGCCCGGTCAAGCATCGGCGCGCTGGCGGTTCGCCTCTCAGGACTCAGAAACAACTCAAGCAGACTACCGGCGGGAGAAACTTCCAGCGCCGTTGCCGGCAAAGCTTCAGGCAGTTCAAAGTGATCGGCAAACATCTGCCGCACTGCCGCCCAATCCGGAATCGGGTTCCACAGGCGCGGCGTATCAATCGTGATTTGCAAAGGCCCAACGCTGAAGCGCCGGCTTTCAATCCTCACTATGCTCGACTCCGTCACCGCCCGAAAAGGAAACCGCTCTTCCGAAGCCACGACCATCGCAAACGGAGTCAGGCCGCGCTCAGAGGCCACCAGGGCCAGGATGTCGTTGTTTTGATTGATGAGATTGCAGGCGCGGTCAAAAGAGTTGAGGACGCGAGCGGTCGTGGTTGCCGAGAGCCATTCGCGAGCTGAGGGCGTGAGAGAAATGGCGGCGAGAGAGATCATGCTTGCGACCGTTCACGCACCATTCTTTCCACAAAGGCCTCAAACGTCGTCGGCGGGCGGCGGAGCAACCAGCCCAGCACGTTGGAGTTACCCATCAGGCCGTGACGCTTGTAATAACGAAACATCTGGATCAGCGTTTCGCGCTGATAATCGCCCATGCCCGACGTCCGCGCCCGCTCCTCCCACGCTTCGACAGATTCGGTTTCAACGCGAACGGGGCGCCCAAGATTCCTGCTCAACACATCGGCAACTTCGATTTGAGTCAGCACCGGAGTGCCCACCAATTCATAAGTTGCCCCGGCGTGACCCGGCTCGGTCAGCATGGCGGCGGCGGCTTCGGCTACGTCTTCCAAATCCACCAAGCTCAATTTTGTTTCGACGGGATACGGAACACGAAATACGCCATCTTCGAAAATGCTCTGCCAGCCTGCCAGAATATTTTGCATGTAGGTCGTCGGCTGAAGAATGGTGAACGGCAGGCCCGACTCAAATAGCATCTCCTCGACGCGCAGTTTGTTCCAGTGATGCGGCATCGCCTCGGCCTGTGGGTGCAGAACCGAGTGATAGACGAAGTGTTCAGTCCCAGTGGCTTGGGCGACGGTAATGGCATTGCGGCCAATCGCTACTTCATCAGGGTTCACGTTTGGGCAAATGTGGTAAATCGCCCGCGCCCCTTCCATGGCTTTTCGGATCGCGCCTCCGTCATGAAAGTCGCCTACCGCCACATCGCGCACGCCCAACACTTGCACTGCTGATGCCTGCTCGCTTCGGTGAACAAACGCGCGGACAGCTTCCCCTTTGGCCGCCAATGCTTTGATAACTGCCTTTCCGGTTTTGCCGCCCGCACCTGTGATCAGAATCATGGATACCTGTTCTGGGCCAACTCCCACAACCGCTTCGGGCTGACCGGGCACTCCAAAATTTCAATACGGTTTTGCAAAGCATCTTCCACCGCCTGCACAAACAACGGCCCCACTGGAATCGCCCCGGCCTCGCCCGCGCCTTTCGTGCCCATCGGATTCAACGGGGACGGCGTCACCGTGTGACCCGACTCAATTGGCGGCACTTCCAACGCCGTCGGGAGCAGATAATCCATGAATGTGCCGTTGAGGAGTTGCCCATTCTCGTCGAAGATAAGTTGCTCATAGAAAGCGTTGCCGATGCCTTGCGCCACGCCGCCCTGCACCTGGCCTTCAAGAATAAGCGGATTGATCACTGTGCCGCAGTCGTGAACGACGACGTATTTTTTGATTTCCACGTTCATTGTCTCCGGGTCAACTTCGACGATCATCGCATGGACTCCGGCGGCGGTTGCGCCGCTGGCCGGGCCGAAGTAGTTGGTAGCCTCCAGGCCGGGGATGGTTCCCGGTTTGACCGCCCCACGCATGGGATTGGCCTTCACCGCCAACTCGCCCAGTTTGATTGTCTTCTGGGGAACGCCTTTCACTCGCACCACGCCATTCGTTAGTTCCAAATCTTCTTCGGCGCATTCAAACTGCTCAGCGGCCAGCCGCAAAATTTTCTGGCGCACATCTTTGGCCGCCTCATTGATGGCATTGCCAGCCACGACCGCGCCCCGGCTGGCGAACGTGCCCGCGCCCCAATAAAACTGATCCGTGTCGCCCGTCACCACTTCCACATCTTTCACATCCACGCCCAACTGCTCGGCAGCGACTTGAGCGAACACCGTAAAGTGCCCCTGTCCCTGCGTGCCCACGCCGGTGGCAACCGACACTTTGCCGCTGGCCTGCACCTTCACTCGCGCCCCTTCGTACGGCCCGATACCTGTTCCCTCAACGTAAGCCACCACGCCGATGCCAACGTGTTTGCCCTCAGCCCGCAGTTTGGGTTGCTCCTCTTTGATGAACTTTTCGTAGCCGATCATTTCCAGCGCCCTGTCCATGATCGGTTGATAGTTGCCACTGTCGTAAGTCAGCGGCGCGAAGTCTTGGTAGATCACTTCGTTGTTGTAGGGGAACTTATCGGGCGGGATGTAGTTGCGGCGGCGAATTTCGGTGCGATCAAGGCCCAACTGCCTGGCGGCGATGTCCAGCAGGCGCTCGATGACAAACACGCCGTGTTGCCGCCCCGCGCCGCGATACGGGGTGACGATGGGTTTGTTGGTGAACAAGGCCGTGAATTCAGAATAATAGTTGGGGATGTGATACGGCCCGAGCAGAGTACACTGGCTATTCAAAGGGACGGTCAACCCGTAGGGATCGTACGCGCCCGCGTCGTGCAGAAAGACATCGTGAACGCCAAGGATGAGGCCGTCTTTTGTCAACGCAATCTCGGCGTCATGAATCTGGTTGCGCTCCTGGGTGGTAGCATAAAAGTTTTCGGAGCGATCTTCGATCCACTTCACAGGCCGGTTGAGTTTCATCGCCGCCCAGGGGATGACGGCTTCTTCCTGATACCACATCATGATCTTCGGCCCAAAGCCGCCGCCGATGAACGGCGCGATCACCCGCACCTGATTCTCCGAAAGGCCCAACATGGCGGAGTAGAAAGCGCGCATGACAACCGGGGCCTGGGTGGTCTCCCACACGGTCAACTTTCCGGCGCGGGCCTCCCACTGGGCCACGATGCCCCGGTTCTCCATCGCCGCCGCCGCGCCGTGATCGTAATGAAAGCGGCGCTTGATGACGACGTCGGCTTTGGCTCTGGCCGTTTGATAGTCGCTCCCTTTGCGTTGGACGATGTGGGCGGCCACATTCGAATCCAAATCATCATGCACTCGCGCCGAGTCAGGTTGGGCCGCCTTTTCAAGATCAGCCACCACTGGCAGGGCTTCAAAGTCAACGTGAATGTCGGTCAGCGCATCTTCGGCAATGTAGCGGCTCTCGGCGATGACGACGGCAATCGGCTCGCCCACAAATCGCACCTTGTCTTTCGCCAGTGGGACTTGCGTCCGTTCGTGGAAGATGCGGCCCGGCACGGGCGGCGGCGACACCAACAGCGGCCCCGGCTTCCAGTAATCGCCCAGGTCGTGGGCGGTGTAAACCGCGATCACGCCCGGCCTCTGCAAGGCGGCTGAAACGTCAATCCCCTTGATTCGCGCGTGAGCATACGAGCTTCGCAGAAAGGCGGCGTGCAACATTCCCGGCAGTTGAACGTCATCCACAAACAAAGCCTGGCCGGTGAGCAGGCGGGCGTCTTCGTTGCGTTTGATCCGTTCGCCGAAATATCGAGTTGCCATGCAAATTCTCCACTTCTCTAATTCTCCAATCTCAAATTAGAGAATTGGAGAATTAGAGGATTGATCACTTGCGCTTCTTCGCCGCCGTTTTCCTGGCTGCCGGTTTAGCCGCCTTCGGCGCGTCATCCACAATGGCAAACGCCCGGCAGAACGCGGCCTCGCCGCCCTTGAACTTCCACGGCATCGCGCCCAGGGTGAGGCGGCGGTTGTGGAGAGCCGGGTTGCCCATCTCGCCGCCGAGGTTTTCGACATGGACGCAATCGTGCGGAAACAGCGCATTGTGCGTGAGTTGATAGGCCGAGTCGGGGAAGAGCTTGTCCATATTCTCTTTGCCGAATTTGGCTTCGCTCTTGGCCCGCACTTTCTGCCAGTGTTCGAGGCCACCCTTGCCCAGAAAGCGGCCAATGGGTAGGTTCATCGGGTGGTCGGTGGAGATCATGTCCACGCCCCAGACGTGAATCTTCTTCTTCAACAGCCAGTCGCAAATGCTGAAGTGCGGGCCGGGGTGGCGCTGGATGTATCGTTCTTCGTCGGCGTCGGGGCTGAAGAACGAATACCTGTGCCAGCCGGTGTGGATGAAGAGAATGTCGCGCTCGCGGATGTCGGCCCGGTCTTCCAAATCCTTTGGCGTGAAGAGCGCCAGGTCGTCACAAATGTCGCTCACGTCCACGATCACGCCCGGGCCGTACAGCCACTCGATGGGCAGTTGGTCAATCGTCTTGCCCTTTGTCACAAAGTGGCGCGGCGCGTCCAGGTGCGTGCCCATGTGATTGGAAGTCATGATGTATTGGGCATTCACCCCATGCTCGGCCTTGCGTTTGATGTACTTCACTTCAAACGGCGGGTAGAACGGCCAGAAGGAACAGTCTTGGTTTAGGTCTTGAGAGAGGTCGTAGATTTTCATGGTTGGTTTCCTTTTGGGAATAGAGAATTGGAGGATTGGAGAATTAGGATTCCAGCCAGGCCAAGTCGCTTTCGTCAAAGAGGATGTTGGGGAAATCGTCTGGCAGGCCGGAGGCGTATTCAACAGGGTTTTCGCGGAGGGTTTTGGCGACGGTGATTTCGCCGGAACGCTGGCCCTTCAGGCTGGCAATAAAGAGATTAAGCTGGCGGGCGATGTCAGTCAGTTGGCTCGCGTATTTCTGCGACTCGGTGGAGACCATCAAGTTTCGCGCGGCAACCCGATTGAGCCAGTATTTGGTCTCGAACACACTGCCGCGGGCGTAATATAGAAACTGAACTTTCTCGCCAAAGTGGAAACGGCCAAATGACTCGGCAATGTTTGCGCCAACGGAATCGGCGGCGCGGGCAATCTGCTTACCTACCACATCGCGCGCAAACTCATTCCATTGTTCCGCGCTCTTGTAAACGGAGTCGGCAATCGCCTCGGCTGATTTCAATACTTTCAAATCTTCAAAGGAAGTGGGCATCCCAAATCCTCCAATCCTCTAATTCTCCAGTCCGTACTTCTCCGCATATGCGATCAACGCCTCCTCAAAAATCGCCATCGGCGGCCTCACCAGCCCCGCGCCCACTTGCCCAATGCCCGGCAGGCGGTGGGCCACACCGGTGTTGATGCGCGGCAGGATGCTTTTCTCAATCACCTTGCGGATGTCAATGCCGGTCGGTGTGCCGCGAAAATCCAGCACGGGCATGGTGAAATGCTTGTGCTCGGCGACGGTGATTTCGTACATTTCGAGCGTGGCGTTCACGGCTTCTCTAGGTGTGCTACCCACAAAGGTGACAATGGCCGGGGCCGTCGCCATAGCGAACCCGCCGATGCCTGCCGTTTCGGTGATGGCACTGTCGCCGATGTCGGGGTTGGCGTCGGCGGCGGTGAAACCGGGGAACCATAAACCCTGCGGCACTTCGGCGGGCGCAGTGAACCAGCGGTCGCCCAGCCCGCTCACCCGGATGCCAAAGTCGGTGCCATTGCGGGCCATGGTGCTGACGAGGGTGCTACCCTCGATACCGTGCGCCGCGTCGGTCATCGCCTTGCAAGCCGCCATCACCGGGTTCAGCACGCTCAAGGCGTTGTCGCAGATAAACTTCAACACTTCACTTTCGACGTTGTTATCCTTTGCCACTTTGGCGATGAAGGGGGCCAGCCACTTGAGGAACAGCAACGACCCGGCCTTATTGCGATTGTGGCCTTCATCGCCCATGTGCAAGGCCTCGGCCAGCAAGGCGCGAATATCCAGGCCCTCGCCGCTGGCTTCAATCGCCTCGCCGACGATGGGCGCAAACGTGTCGTTGATCCACCGCAGTTTGGTGATCACCTCATCGCTGAACGCGCCCATTCGCAAAACTTTGCCGTAACCTTCATTGAAATTACAGTAAGCTTTATTGCCGTGAGTGACATTCTCGACAATGTAAACCTTCATCGAGGGCGAAGTCACGCCCGCCATCGGCCCGACAGCGCCGTGCTCGTGGTTGGGTGCAAACTCCACCGCGCCTTTCTCGGCCAGGGCAATTGCCTCGGCTTCTGTCTTCGCCATGCCCTCAAGCATCATGGCTCCGATCACCGCGCCCCGCATCGGGCCAGACATCCGTTGCCACGTAATCGGCGGCCCGGCGTGCAGAAACAGGTTGTCTTTCATGCCGGGAATCACGTCACGCGCTGTTGCCACCCCTTTCAGAATCGGTCGGGCGTCCATCATGCGCGTTACAGCAGTTAAGTTTGCGTGTTCTATGTCCATAGTTTCATCCATAGAGAATTGGAGAATTTGAGGATTGGAGAATTCTCTGACGTGAAGCGTCCAATCCTCTATTTCTTCTTCTTCATCTTCGCCAAAATCGCGGCCAGCTTTTCGTTGCCGCCCGCCGGAGGCTTCCAGTCTACTTGCACAGCCTGCGCCCCCTGCCCGACCAGACTTTCGTAAAACGACTCCAGGCCAACGTTGATGGCGGCTAAAGGTTGATTGAACGAATCGAGCGACACGGGGAGGCCGACACTGTCGGGTGGCTGACTCATGCGCCGAGCCACATACTCAATCGCCCCAGTCGCCGTGCGGAACACAATCGCCCCTGCCGCCTTCAACCGTTCCACCTGCGACTCCACGTTTTGCGGATCGGAGTCGGTGCCGATCACCATCGTCACCACTTCAATTCTCCGATTCTCTGATCTCGTAATCTCGGCAATCGCAGGCGCAAGCTCGCTCGCCGGGTCTGGGTGCGCGCCTTCGCCGAGAACAACGTCCAGCAGGATCAGGCCTGTCTCGGGGTCGGCGGCTTCTTGTTTGAGGCGGCGCAACCGGAGATCGTTGTCAATCATCGGATGCAGGCGGCCAACCATAAATACCTCGTCGCCTAAATCCACGATGGTGTGAGCCTGGCTCTTCAGCGGGTCGGGGAGAATTTGAGAATCAGAGATTGGAGAATTGGAATAAAGCGGCGAGAGAACTGCTTGCAAACCGAGCATGGTTTCGTAGGCAAGCGTGCCGCCAGAAAATAAACCCCGCAAATAGAGATCGGACGCGAAGCGTGGACGCTTCGCGTTAGAGAATTCTCTAATTCTCCAATCCTCTAATAGCTTCACCGCGATCTCCGCCGCCTCACTCAAACCCGCCGAAAAATGGAGATTGTCCAGCTTTCGGGCCGGGGGCGGGTAACCGATGAAGTCCACGACGACCGGCTTGCCGGAAGCCTGGGCGGCGGCCAGCAACTTTGTGGCCACGTTCGCGGCGGGCGGTTTTGAGATCAGCACGATGACTTTAGTTTCAGGATCGCAAGCCAGCACATCCAACGCCTGGTGCGCGGTGATCGCGCCCACTTCCGATTTGAGGTCGCGCCCGCCGGTGCCGATGGCGTGCGACACGCCCGACCCCAGATTGTGAATGCGGGCCGTCACTGCTTGAGTCCCCGTGCCAGACGCGCCCACCACGCCGATTGGCCCACGCCGAACCCGGTTGGCAAAACCGAGGCCGACGCCATTGATGATGGCCGTGCCGCAATCCGGCCCCATCACTAACAAGCCTTTCGCCTGCGCTGTTTTCTTCAAGGCAATTTCGTCTTCAAGCGAAACGTTGTCGCTGTAGAGAAAAACATGCTTGCCAAGATTGAGCGCCTCACGGGCCACGCCGGCGGCGAACCGGCCCGGAACCGACACCAGCACCCAGTTCGCTTCCGGCAATTGCTGAACCGCCGTCTCCAAACTCTTGGGGCGGAATTCTTGAGCAACTGCCGAGCGGCGTCGGGCCAACAATGAATCAACCTGTCCCAACGCCTCGGCGACGACCCCGTCCGATTCGGCCTTGACGACGATCAGCAGATCGTTGACGCCGGCTTTCTTGGCGTCGTCGGTGAGCAGGCCGCTCTGCTCTAGTAGTTCAAGGTTGGCGGGCGTGCCCATCACCGCGCCCGAGTCGAGCACGCCGGGCAGGCCGAGCAGGCCGCGTTGCAATTGCATGAGCACTGCCGAGTCGTAGTAGGCGCCGGAGCGTGTTTCACTTTTAATGAAAGGCATTTTCGTTATTCGTTATTGCCAATAGCTTTTCAAAATCTATCGCCCACTCAAACAACTCCTCATCGTCCTGCCAGCGGGCAGTCAGTTGCAGACCCAGAGGCAAGCCGTCTGAACTGCGGCCAGAGGGCAGGTTGATGGACGGCAGGCCGGCCTGACTCCAGGGCAGGTTCATCACCGGGTCGCCGGTGCTGTCGAGGCCTTTGGGTGCCGGCCCGACCGCAGAAGGTGAAATCCAGAGATCGATCTGGTGTTCGTCCATCAGGCGAGTTATTGTGTCTGAAAACTTCTCGCGTTCGCCCAGTGCCTGCGCCAGCGCCTCATCCGAAACCGCCCGCCCCGCTTCAAGCTTTTCAACTGTTTTGAAATGGTAGAGATCGCGAAAGCGCGGAAACCACTCTTGATGAACTCGCGCCGCTTCGGCATTTGTGATCAGAAAATGTCGTTCGTAGATCGCATCAAAATCCGGCATGGCATTCACTGGCCTGAGTTCGTAGCCAGCCTTAGCCAACTTGCGACAGGTGGCGCGGAAGTGTTCCAGCATTTCGGTTGAGGCGCGGTTAAGATACGGTCCTTCGGGGATGCCGAGCACAGGCTTCTTCAAATCTCTAATCTCTGCGCTTCGCGTCCAATCTCGACAAAGCAAACTGGCCGCCAACTGCGCCCCGGCCACGTCAACGGTGAAAAGGCCAATGTGATCGAGTGACGGCGAGAGAGGGATGACACCCGCTCGTGAGATTCGATCATAAGTTGGTTTGTAACCGACGACGCCACAAAAAGAAGCCGGTCGAACGATGGAGCCGATAGTTTGAGTCCCAAGCGTGAGTGGACACATGCCCGCCGCCACCGCCGCCGCCGAGCCGCTGCTGGAGCCGCCGGGAGTATGTTCAATGTTATGCGGGTTGCACGTCGGGCCGGGGCCGAAGTAGGCGAACTCCGTCGTCACCGTGTTGCCCAAGATCAACGCGCCCACTTTTTTGAGCAAGGTTACGCTTTCAGCTTCCGGGCCTTGCAGAATCTCCGGCGGCAGTTTGCTCCCGGCGCGGGTAGTGAAACCGGCGACGTGAAAAATGTCCTTGACGCCGATCGGTATCCCGAACAGAGGCGGTCGAACTTCAGGATCGGGATATTGCGCCAGCAGAGTCTCGGCCTCGCCGCGCAATCGCTCAAACCGTCCTTCTTCAGCCACGAAGGCCGACACTGAAGGCTCGCGCGCCAAGAATTGCGCTTCCAGTAGAGACAAGTATTCAGCAATCGGTAGTTCGCCGGAGCGAAGCGCGCGCGCAAGAGCAGGAAGACCAGATGACAAGTTCACACTGTTCACTGACTGCTGACCACTGTTGACTTCATTTTCTCCGCCGCCAGCTTCACCGCATCCACAATATGCTGGTAGCCGGTGCAACGGCAGAGGTTGCCGGAGATGGCCTCACGAATTTCTGCCTCAGTCGGGCTTGGGTTCTCTTGCAGGAACGGAACGAGGGTCATTAGAAAGCCCGGCGTGCAGAAGCCGCATTGCAGGCCGTGCGCTTCGTGGAATGCTTGCTGAAGCGGATGCAGTTCATTCTGGTTCTTGGCTAAACTTTCCACGGTCGCCAGTTCGTGGCCGTCCGCCTGCACGGCAAACATGATGCACGAGCGCACCGCCGCCCCGTCGAACAAAATTGTGCAAGCGCCGCATACGCCGTGCTCACAACCCACATGCGTTCCGCTCAGGCCCAGTTCGTGCCGGAGAAAATCGCTGAGCAATAAACGAGCCTCAACCTGCCGCTCGTAGGTGTTTCCGTTGATTATTACTTTGATAGGATGAAGTTCGCTCATTGGCTGGCTCGGGCGAATGCCTGCTTGAGGGCGCGTCCGGTGAGAACACGCGCCAGATGCCGTTGATAATCTGGCGAAGCGTGAATACTGCCCATCGGGTTGATTTCCTGTTCGGCGGCGAGACTGGCCGCCGCCGCAAAAACTTCGGCAGATGGTTTCTGCCCCTTCAGCAAATCGGCGGCTTGCTTTGCGTCCACCGGGCCGTCGCCGGCGTTCAAGTAAACCAGCCGCGCCTTTTCGCAAGCGCCGCTCTCGTTCAACGTTACGATAGCGGCCAGGCCCAGCATGGCGTAATCGCCGCGCCGCCGCGAAAATTCGATGAAGGCCGCGCCGGTTCGGGGTGGCAGAGGCGGCAGAACCACCTCCACCAGCATTTCGTCAGAAGCCAGATCGGTTGTAAAGAGTCCGCGAAAAAAATCGTCAACGGTGATCCAACGCTCATCACGCGCGGTTTGCGCTCTGAGACGCGCGCCAAGCGCCAGGGCAATGACCGGCAACTCCGCCGCCGGGTCGGCGTGAGCCAGGCTGCCGCCCAGCGTGCCGCGATTGCGAATTTGCGGATGGGCGACCCAGGGCATCGCCTCGTGCAACAAAGGCGCGTATTGCTTCACCAGCGGATCACGTTCCAGCCGCCTCTGCCGGGTGAGCGCGCCAAGATGCAAATCGCCGTTGGCGTCGCGGCGGATGTAATCGAGTTCTTTCAGATTGTTGACATCAATGAGGAGCGCGGTCTGGGCCAAGCGGAAGTTCATGGCCGGGATCAGGCTTTGGCCGCCGGCCAGAAATTTAGCGTCGTCGCCGTGTTCGGTTTTGAGGGCCAGCGCACCTTCCAGCGAGTCGGGGGCCATGTAATCAAACGAGGCTGGTTCAGGGTGAATTGACTCACCCTGTCACCCATTCACTTTGTCACCGTGTCACAGCTTATTCGCCGCCCGGTTTTAGTTCAACCGTAATTGGCGCGAAGTTTGCGCCCTTGGTGTCGCCCGAGATTCCTTCGAGCGCCTTCTGGGCCAGGTCGGTGCGGTACGCGCCCGCATCCGGGTCTTTGCTGAGAACCTTGCCTTCCTTGGCCACCCGAACAGTCTGATCCCACTGGGCCTTGTCCATCAGGCCAATGCCGTTTGGCGACGGCCAAATGAGTTTGTTGATTTCGTTCAACTGCCAGCGCATGTGGCTCTCGCCCAGGGTCGGGCCGGCGGCCAACACGTGATTCACGCAGGCGTCAAAATTGTCGCGGCAGAAAATCCAGCCCCGGTAAGAAGCGCGCAGGAATTTCACCGCTACGTCTTCATTTCCAGGGGTGCTGAGGTAGCTTTCCGTTGCCCAGACTGCGTCCTGCAACATCGCCGTGCCGACCTCATTGAAATTAATCACGCTCAGGTCTTCCGGCTTGTAGAGTTCGCCAGTGGCCGGGTTCACCTGCTCCAGCACCTGAGCATACTCGTTGTAGGTCATGGCTTCGGCGGAGTCAATTTCGTCGGTCAACAGCAGGGTCATGTCGAACGGCTGAATCTTGATCGTCACGTCGCCCGCGTCCTCGGGGTCAATGCCCTCGGCCCGCAAAGCGGCAAACACTTCGTGCTCATTGCCAAAGTCCCAAACGCCCACGCGCTTGCCGTCGAGATCGGCAACGCTCTTGATGCCCTTGCTGGCAAACGACACTTCCAGCGTGCCACTGCGTTGAAAGACCTGGCCGATGTTGACCAGGGGAGCGCCGCCTTCCCGCGACTCCAATGCCTTGGGCACCCACGAGAGGCAGAATTCCGCCCCGCCGTTGGCGCACACCTGCTGGGGAACAATATCCGGCGCGCCTTCGAGAATGGTCACATCCAGGCCTTCTTCCTTGTAGTACCCTTCGGCGACTGCGGCGTAGTAACCGGCGAACTGCGACTGGGCCACCCACTGCAATTGCAGGCGGACGGGGACCATCGCTGCCGGTGGTTCAGTGGCCGCCGGCGGCGCTTCGGTGGTAGCCGCCGGCCCGCCGCAGGCGGTGAGCAACAGGCCAGCGATCAGCAACAGGCTGGCGACATGCAAAACTTTGTGTTTCATCTTTCATCTCCTCCTAAAGTGTGTAAATCGTGTCAATTGTTGTACGTGGTTGGACTCGTTCTTGACTAGCCAGGCATCCCCCCCTTCTATTCACTTTTTCGAACTGACACATGCCAGGGCATGATGGCGCGCTCGGCCAGGGCAACGATCAGGTAAAAGACAATGCCGATCACGCTTACCAGCAAAATGGCGGCCCAGGTGTTTTCAAATTTGAAGCTGGCCGACTCCTGGGTGATGTATTTGCCGATCGTCGCCCGCTCGACGCCAAAGAAGTCGGCCACCACCGCGCCGATCATGCTCAACACCGTCGCCACTCGCAAGGCGCTGAACAGAAACGGCAGGGCGTTGGGAATACGCAGGGCAAACAGGGTCTTGAAATCGCTGGCGGCGTAGGAGCGCATCAACTCCAGCGCGCGCGGATCAACCTGGGTCAGGCCGCGCACCATGTTGATCATCACCGGAAAGAAAACAATCACGGCTACAATCGCCATCCACGAGAAGGGATTGCTGGGGCCGAACCAGTTGAACAGGATCGGCGAGAAAGCAACGATGGGCACCGAGTTGGCGGCGATGGCGAACGGCATCATGGCCTGGCTCAAGATCGCCCAGCGGGCGGTGATCAACGCGACCAGGATTCCGGCGATACTGCCCAGGACGAAACCGCCGACCGCGCTTCGCAAGGTGTTAAACACCTTGCCAGCCAAAATGCCGCGCTGGTCAACAAAAGCGGCCACGATGCTGGACGGCTTTGGGACGAGGAACTGCTGGATGTTGAAGACGCGGACGATCAGTTCCCAGGCCAGCAACACCGCCACGGCGGTGATAATCGTCGGCGCATAATACCGAACGCGTTCGGCCAGGCGGCGCGCGAGCGGCTGTTCCGAGGAGGCCAATTCATGCGCCATAGGCTTCTCGCAGGCTTTCACGCACTTCAGTCACGGCGGCAAAAAAACGCTCGTCCTCGCGCGTCTCAAAGGTTCGCGGGCGCGGCAGGTCAATCTCCAAGACTTTGGTGATGCGGCCCGGTCGGGACGACATGACGACCACCCGGCTCGATAAAAACACGGCTTCGGCAATGCTGTGAGTCACGAAAACTACCGTGCCGCCGGTCTGGCCCCAAATCTTGAGCAGTTCCATGTTCATGCGCTCGCGGGTAAATTCGTCCAGGGCACCGAACGGCTCGTCCATGAGCAACAGCGCCGGTTGAAAGGCCAGGGCGCGGGCAATAGCCACCCGCTGTTGCATGCCGCCCGACAACTGCCAGGGATAGTGGCGGCCAAACTTTTCCAGTTCCACCAGCTTCAGCATTTCGCCGGCCCGCTCGGCCCGCTTCTGCGGCGGGATGCCCATGATCTCCAACGGCAGTTGCACGTTCTGGCTCACGCTTCGCCACTCGTAAAGCGTCGGCGCTTGAAAGACAAAGCCGTAATCACGATCCAGCCGGGCCTGGTGAGGCGGCTTGCCGTTGACCGACACCTGCCCGGACGTGGGCGAGAGCAAATCGGCAATCAATCTCAACAACGTAGACTTGCCACAGCCTGAGGGGCCGATGAAAGACACAAATTCATTCGCGCCAATTTCCAGATTAATATCCTGAAGGGCCACAACCTGTTCACTGCTGTTAGCGCCAAATACTTTATTGACGTTCTGGACCGAAACCACGCTCATAAAATCTAGCTCCTGAGTTCTTATTCAGCAACCGGGCGGCGGCGCATTACCCAACTCTCAATCAGAGACACAGCCACAAAAAAGAGAATGCCAACCAGCGAAGCGATCACGATGGCGGCCCATAATTTCTCCGGCTCGGAGGCATAGTTGCCGCTGGCGCGCAAAATGGCGGCGGCCAAACCGTCACTGCGGCTGGAGGGCAGTTCGCCGACAATGGCTCCCACCACGCTGGCCGTGGCCGATACTTTGAGCGCCGTAAAAATATAAGGCAGGGCCGCCGGCACGCGCAGTTTCCACAACACCGCCCACTGCGGCGCCGCGTACGAACGCATCAGTTCAACTGCCGTCGGGTCAGGCGAGAGCAGGCCGCGCAAGGTGTTGACCGTCACCGGGAAAAAAGTGAGGTAAGCCGAAATGACCGCCACCGGCAACCAGCCTGCGCCCAGCCCGCTCACGATCATGGGCGCAATTGCCAGGATCGGCACCGTCTGCGAAGCAATGGCGTAAGGTAACAAAGCCCGCTCCAGCAGTTTTGAGTGCGCGAAGATCACGCCTAAAACGAACCCCAAGACACTGCCGGCCACAAAACCGGCAAACGCTTCGCGCCAGGTGAACAACGCCGCCTCGGCCAGAATGCCGACCAGCAACGTCGGCCCGTTGCGCCGCGCCGGTTGCAACAACTGCTCGGCGATGTTCTGCCAGTGCGGCATCTTCCACGGGAAATCGGTGAGCGGCAAAACGTTGCCGGTGGCATTGCCCAACGCAATATAAACTTCCCAGAACCACAGCAGGGCCGAAATCACCACCATCACCCCCAGCGCCCGCGAGACATGGCCCGGCGCTATAAACAGGGCCACCAGCGCCAGGGCAATGCCCGCCAGCATCAGGGGATATAAAGCCGACCCGAACTCGGCCGGAATGTTCAAGAGCAATAGATCAAAACCGAGCAAGGCCCACAACAGGGCCACCCGACTCTTGCCTGGGCGGCGTGTCAGAACGTAGAGGCTGAACGCAGAGAGCGCGGCGGCCAGAACGCCCATTGCCGCCAGCGCCAGCCGCGCCGCGCCCAACACCGACACCTCGTCAAGCTTGTTGCGCGCCGCGACCCAAATGGCAAGCTGGCCGGGCGTAGACTCGACCAACGTTGGGTCAGCCAGCGGCATGACAAGATGGGCCACGGTGATGATCACCCCGATCACGATCATGCCAACCGCCAGCGCCGTCGGCAACCCGCGCTGGAGGCGAACACTGCCAAATGGCCGGGAGACGGCCACCCCCGGCGGCTCAAGAGTTTCAGTTTCAAGCATATTCAGGGCTTATCAGATTCAAACCGGCATCAACGCCTCAGCCATGGGCACGCCGTTCTCGTCCCACTTGCGAAGCCGGTAATAGTCGGGCAGGATACGGTTCATATCCGGCAGAACGCCCGCCGCCGTGCCGGTGGGTCGCGCTTCGTGTTCCAGACGATACGGCAAAACGTCGTCTTTGCGGCTGACGCCAAGTTTGACATTGATCGCCCGTTTGAGGTTGAAGAGACGGGCGCCCGTCTCCAGCAAATCGGCCCCGGTCCAATTCCAGCCGATGGCCTTGTTCACCAGTTCAGCCGTCTGCGCCGGAGTGTAGCCGCCTTTGGTGATGAACTTACACAGGCCGAGCGGGTTATAAGTGGACATGAAGTTTTGGAAGTCAATTGCCACTTCGGCGGCAATCGTCGAGTCGAAACGTTTGCTGTCAATCCATTCCTGTTTGTCGCCCTCCTGCCAGCCCTTCCACTCAATGCCCACGCCGCGCCAGTAAGAAATTGCCTCGAGGTGGCACGCGCCGCGATTGGCGGTGGCGTAGTTGGCGGCCATGCTCACAAAGCCGCGCGGGTCGTGGTAAGGCATCTCCAGGCCTTTGACGTGCATGGCATACTTCTCACTGCCCTTGCCAAACTTCTGTGCGGCGGCGCGCACACCCTCAGCCAGCACATCGCCCACGTCCTGGCGCAGGGCAATCTTGTGAATCATCGCCATCACGGCTTCGTCATCGCCCCACTTGAGTTCGAGGCCGCCGGTGTCAGCCGCAGTGATCACGCCCTTTTCAAATGCTTCCCAGGCCCAGGCCAGCACGCTTGAGACCGAGATCACATCCATGCCGTAGCGATTGCACATATCATGGAAAGCGGCGATGGCCTTGACATCGTCAATCTGCAAATTCGAGCCGAAGCCGCACAGGGTTTCGTATTCCGGCCCTTCGCCCCACACGCCCGCATACTTGCCATCTTTCACTTCCACCGCCTTGCCGCAACCGATCGGACAGGCGTGACAATACGTATGCTTGGTAAAAATTGTTTTGGCAATCTCCTGGCCGGACGTTTTGATCGTTCCTTCCGTCCAGTTGCCGCCGCGCCAGTTCATAATGGCGTTGTCGCCAAACTTGTCGGTGGTCGGGTGGCCGCCTGCCGTGCCAACAAGATGCAGGGACTCGCACGCCGCCGCGTCCCCGATGAACTTATTCGATTCTTTGACGTAGGTGTGAAAGCCTTTGGCATCGGCATAGGTCGGCTTATCCTTGCCACGCACGACAATGGCCTTGAGATTCTTCGACCCCATCAACGCGCCCATGCCGCCGCGCGCCGCCATGCGCGAGTGCGAGTGGCCGCCCTGCACCACCCCGGCCAGCTTCACCAGGTTCTCGCCCGCCTGGCCAATTGTGGCCGCCCGCGCCTTCTCGTCAGTCTCGGCCAGAAGCGCATCGTAAGTATCATAGTGATCTTTGCCCCACAGATGAGAGGCGTCACGGAATTCCACCGTCTCACCCGTCACCCAAAGATAAACAGGCCTGTCGGCCCGGCCGGTGACGATGATGCCGTCCCAGCCAGAGAAGCGAAGTTCTGCGCCCCAGTGGCCGCCCAGGTTGGCCTCGTTCCAAATACCGGTGGCCGGCGAACGGCCACACCACGACGACCGGCAACCGGTGGGGCTGAAAGTGCCGGAGAGTAAGCCGTTGAGGATGATGAGAGGGTTGCGCGGATCGAGCGCGTCAACAACGCCGTTGGCTTCTATCCAATCGAGATAAATTTTGGCCGCCAGCCCACTGCCAAGAAGATAAGTATGAACTTCGGAGTCTGTGATTGGGCGAACTGAGTGCGTTCTGGCGCTGAGATCAACCTGTAGGATTTTGCCTGCGTACACGTACCGCATCGTTGTCCACCTCCCCGGCTCGATTTGTAAGACAATAGTATAACCAGAGAACGGCTTGAGTCAATTGTATGTTTTTGAAATTAAAAGGGGCGCGGCCTGACGACCGCGCCCCTCTCTGGAAAACGCAAGCTATTCTTTGAGATAGTCTCGCAATTTGCGCCGATGTGATGGATGCCGCAGGCGGCTGAGAGCCTGGGCTTCGATCTGGCGAACCCGTTCGCGAGTGACGCCCATCTTCTTGCCCACTTCCTCAAGCGTGTAACTTTCACCGTCAAGCAGGCCATAACGCAATTGCAGAATGCGAACTTCGCGCGGCGGCAACGTGCCCAACACTTCCTGAATTTGCTCGCGGAGCAAGTTGCGGGTGGCAACTTCCACCGGGGCCGGACTGTCTTCGTCCTGAATAAAGTCGCCCAACACCGAATCTTCCTCTTCGTCCGTCGGCGTTTCCAGCGAGAGCGGGCGGCGGGCGATCTGGATCATCGACTCCACTTTCTTCGGAGTGACGTTGAGGGCTTCGGCCAGTTCGTCAACCGTCGGGTCACGGCCCAGTTCCTGAGTGAGCGAATGTGAGACGCGCAGAAGCTTGTTGATCTGGTCGCCCATGTGAACCGGCACCCGGATGGTGCGGCCCTGATCGGCAATGGCGCGGGTGACGGCCTGACGGATCCACCAGGTGGCATAGGTGCTGAACTTGTGGCCGCGCTTGTAGTCGAACTTCTTAGCGGCTCTTATCAGGCCAATGTTGCCTTCCTGAATCAGATCGAGAAACGGGACGCCCCGGCCCATGTATTTTTTGGCGACGCTGATCACCAGGCGCGAGTTGGCGGTGATGAGGTGTTCGCGGGCGGCCCAACCGTCGTCAATGTCGTACTGAAGACCGGCGCGTCTGCGGGGCGTGATCTTGCCGCCCTTGGCCAGCCGCTCGCGGGCGAACTTCATCTTCTCCATGCGCTTCGCCAGCGCCACTTCCTCGGCGGCCACCAGCAGGGGCACGCGGCCAATCTCTTTCAGGTACAGGCCAATGGTGTCGTCGGCATCAATGGCCGAAAGATAGGTGTCGTCCTGAGACAAGTCGCGCAGGCTGTTCTCTTCCTCTTCAGCCTCTTCAATATCCTCGTCGGAAGGCTCGTCGTCCACCGAGGTAATATCCACCAATTCAATGCCTGCCGACTGT
>JACPWC010000013.1 GCA_016197225.1 Chloroflexota bacterium | reverse complement strand
CCGGGTATGCTATGATGAACATCGGAAGCCTCCAGGAATAGGTTTGGACACACCACTACCTTACTCCTGAGGCTTCCTTTATTGTAAATTGTTAAGTCGGGCTGGCGCTTGTCGCGCTAACCATTTCTTGGACACGAACTACCTAGCCCATATTGCTCATCAATCGATTTTAGCTCTTCTATCAATCCCACTGGCTCTATGTCACCTTTGCAGTCGCTTGTTTGCTCAATTCGTATGGAGTCAAACTGGTCAGTTGTGGGAGCGACAACAACACAGGGAAAGAAATTCATCCCCGAATCTGTCCACTGCCGTTCGCTCGCAACGTAGGCAAATGCTCGTTCATGCGCTATTAGGGCGCGCACCTTCATTAAGGCATCTTTTATGGCGGGGGTAGAGGACAGTATCTCTTCAAGTGCATCCACGTTTATCCGCCAATCATAGCAACCAGTTGAAACGGCTTGGGGCATCCATTGGTTTGAGAAGTCTGGAATGGTGTAAGTGATGTATGGCTTTCCAGAAAAGTCGAACGCACTATCCAGCATGTGAACAATGTGGTCCGGCAAAGGTTTAGGCAACCACTCGGCCTTCGGGATTTCAAGGCCTTCGCTACTAAAATTGTTGTACTGTCGGTGGCAGGCATTCAGGAAATCACCTACTCGTCCCTGACTGTCAAGCATAGCAACTAAAGCGACTGCATCTTCTATCTTTACAGTTCGCCCTTTGAGCCTTACTAGCTCGCCGTCAACACCTAATTCCGAGCAAACTTCCAACAACTGTTTTACGGTGAATGTAGCCGTAAGTTTGCGACAAAGCCTTATCAGATTTATCGATTCGTCTTGTGGCATAGCATTGTGTGTATTTGCGACGGCAACCGCTCAACGAAGGATCAAGGTTTAGCAGTCGGCGTTGGCGTGCCGGTGGGAGCGCGGGTGGAGGACGGGGTTGGGGTGAGCGTCGGCGCCCGGCCATTGGTGGCCGCCGGATTGGCAAAGGCAACGGCCTCGGCCACCGTCTCCTGAACCACCAGAAAACTTGTTTGCCCGGCCAGAATTTCCACCGTGCCCACGTGGGCCTCGCCGGCGATATTCATCGAGTAACGATACGTGCCAGCCGGAAGATCGGAGATGACAAAGTTCTCCTGATAGATCGGATCGGCGTTGATACTCTTGGTGGCGTACGTCCAAATGGGGTAGTAGCGGCCAGCCGAGTCGTAAATATCTATCGCCAGTTCAGGAACGTAGTTGCCGTTTTTGTCGAGGGCGCGCCCGGCCAGCACGCCCCAGCCGGTGGGCGGCGCCAGCCACAGTTCGGGGTTGTAGGTTTTGAGAAACTTGTTTTCGCCGATGCGGACTTCAAAGTGCAGGTGCGGGCCGGACGAGAATCCGGTGGAGCCGACTTCGCCAATTTGCTCGCCCATCGTCACCGGCTGGTTGATCCAGACGTTGATCTTGGACATGTGAGCATAGATCGTGTAAAGCGTCTGGTTGTTGTAACCAAAGTCGTGTTTGACGGCGACGGCCAACCCGTAAGGATCGTCCTCGACCGGCCGGGTGCCAAAGAGACCGTAACCCGTCCAGACCACCACGCCCGACCCGGCGGCCAGCACCGGCGTGCCGAGCGGCGAATCGAGATCGACTCCGGTGTGGGCGTGCATGTTGCCGAAGTAGGTGCTGCCGTAACGATAGAGCGGGTGGGGCCAGTTGACGGCGTTGGAGGCGATGGGGCGGGCGAACCAGAAATGATCTTCCTGGCGGATGGAAACCGGGACAGGGTAAGGGGGTGGCCGCCAATTCAACGTCGGCGCGGGTGTTTGAGTCCCAAAGTTGAACCGCAACGGCTCGGTAGCCTTGATGTTGATGGCAGTTGATTGTTCGCCTAAGAAATCGGTGGTGGGGAAAGGGGTGGCGGTGTTGAAAGTTGCAGGTTGAAGGTTAGAGTTGGATGTTGGAAGGTTGAACGGCGAGGTCGGCAGGGCCGTGACGCTGATGGGGCCAAGCGTGGGCGCAAGGGTGGGCAGAGGCTGGCCGGCAGATCCACAGCCGCTAATGAACAATGAAACAATGAACAATGAAAAAATAGTCAATAGATCACGAAACCCTGTTCGCGCCGCAGTTGAACT
This sequence comes from Chloroflexota bacterium, assembly GCA_016197225.1. Taxonomy (NCBI): domain Bacteria; kingdom Bacillati; phylum Chloroflexota; species Chloroflexota bacterium. Next base: position 87,061 of record JACPWC010000013.1, on the reverse strand, counting down.
GCGGCGCGGCAGGCGGCAGTGCAACTGCCGCCCGAACTTTCGTGAATGACCGATAGTGTGCGCCATCGGACTCCAAACTTCTGCCTTTTGCCCGCTTCGCGTGCCTTCTGAATTCTTTTTCATGGCGTGGCCGTGTTCGACGCCCCCGGCGTCGGCGAAGGTGTGCGGGTTGGCGTGAAGGTGCGCGTCGGCGTTGGCGTGCGGGTGACGGTCGGCGTGTTGGTGAGCGTAGGCGTGCGGGTGTTGGTGGCGCTGGGCTGGCCCAGGCGTGTGGGTTTGGGCGTGGGCGTGCGGGTATTCGACGGGGTGTAAGTGATCGTCGGCGTCTTTGATGGCGTGAAGGTGATCGTCGGCGTGTCGGTTGGCGTGCCGGTTTCGGTGGGCGGCAGGGTCGGCGAGGGTGTGAAGGTTGGACTCTGGAAGGGCGTGGGTGAGGCAATCAGTTCCGCCGAATAGAGTTCGCGCATGGCGTCCACCCACGTCAGGCTGCCGCGATTTTCAAAGTGCCAATATTGCGCGCCCGGATAAAAGAAGCGCCAGTCGTCGCTCGAGGCCGTCCGGCTCCAGCCATAATCTTCGGCCACTTGAGTAAAGTCAATGAAGTAACCGGCGGGAAGTTCGGCGTAATAAGCGCCGCCGGCGTCGAAGGCCGCCGGGTTGTTGGGGTCGAAGCGCGGCTGAAAGTCCCAGGGCATGTGGCGCAGAGGCTCGCCCAGGGTTCCGTCGCCCTGGCGCACGCGCACCCATAGCCGCCAAAAGATTCGATTGCCTACCTGCTCCTGCACCATGTAGCCAAAGCCGTCGTTGATGGCGGCCTGGCTCACGTCGAAGGCGCGGCCCGCCTTGTTCCAGGACTCGCGGGGCAGGCCGGGTTCGAGCGGCGTCCGTAGTTCGATGGCGGCGTTGTCCAGCGCGCGCAAAAAGTCCCAGCCGGCATCGGCAATCACCCGAAAGCGCAAACCGGCAAAGGATTCGTCCACCCGATCCGAGAGAACAGGGTAGGGCGCGATCAATTCTTGAACCGGTACGAGGGCGTAGGGCGTGTCTTTGAGGCCCGAAGGATTGGTGATCTTCTCGGCCCACAGCGGCGCGTCGGTAGCGTTGGCGGCTTCGGCGATGTCACCTTTGAGCGCGGCTGGCAGTGAGGCAAACGTCCACGAAAGCGCGCCCATTCGGCCCTCCACCGGGATCACGATTGGGGATGTGGACAAAGCTCCCAACGTGGTGGCGGCCACAAACTCGCGATCGTTTTGCTGGAAGGCGGTCAGGATTCCGGTTCCGTCCGGCGACCAGGTGGGGAAGTGTCCCTGTGTCGATTCAATGGGTGTAGCGCCGCTGGCATCGGCGAGTGTGGTATAGACGATATTGAGCGGCGAGTTGGCGTCGGAGTAAACGACGAGCCGGCCGTCTTTGCTCCACTGCGGCTCGTCTTCGGCCACTTCAGCGGTGTCGGTGAGGCGGGTGATTGAAGTCGCCTCATCGGGATTGTCGAGATTGTAGAGGTAGAGATCGGGCTTGGGGCCGCCAGCGCGGTAGGAGACAAAGACGATGCTCCGGCCTCGCGGCGACCAGGCGGGCGCAAAGTCGGCGGCGGGATCGTGAGTGATACGAACCGGCGCGCCGCCCCCAACGCCGACGAAGTAGAGGTCGAAGTTGTCGTTGGCGTAGCCTTCGTAAACAATATAAGCGCCGTCCGGCGACCAGGACGGGTTGGCTTCAAAGCCAATGTCGTCGGTGAGGTGCGAGAGCGCGCCGCTTTCAATATCGAGCAAATACAGGTCCCAACTGCCTTCGCGGCGCGAGGCAAAGGCCAGCTTCTTGCCGTCGGGCGACCAGGCCGGGTCGCGGTCGTCCCAGGCGCCGGCAGTGAGGCGGGTGAGGTTGGGTCTGCCGGGAACGAGCGCCCAGAGGTTGGTGTGGCCGTCCCGGCGCAAAGCCATCACAATCGTGCCGCCCACGTCGAATGGGTTGGAAGGTGGGGTGGGTGAGGGGCCAACTGTGGGCGTGATGGCGATGACGGGAAAGCTTGGCTCAGCGATGACGGGCGTAGGCAGGCCTTGATCGGGCGGCGGGGTCGCCGTCACCACCACCAATTTCGTGGCAACTGCCGGGGTGGCCGGGACATTGTTATTGCCCACGATGGCGATGACGACAATGGCCAGGCCGACGAGGAAGAGAAGGTTGAGGCCGACGATGACGGCCAGCGGCGGGATGCTGCGGCCCGCCAGCCACTTTTGAAAACGGTCACGCATGAGTGCTGAGTATATCGCAAATTTCAGGAGCGCGCCGCTTCCGCAAACGCCATCGTATACAGCTCAAAATACCGCCCACGCCGCTCCAGCAGTTCGGCGTGTGTGCCTTCTTCGACAATGCGACCGCGATCCATGACCACAATCTTGTCGGCGCGGGTGATGGTGGACAGGCGATGAGCGATCACAAATGAGGTGCGGCCTTTGAGCAGGCGCTCCAGCGCAATTTGAATAATACGCTCGGTCTGGGTGTCCACGCTGGAGGTGGCTTCGTCCAGGATCAAAATGCGCGGGTCGGCGAGCAGGGCGCGGGCGAAGGAGATCAGCTGCCGCTGGCCGCCGGAGAGGATCGCGCCGCCCTCGCCGACTTTTGTGTCGTAACCCTGGTCAAGCGCCGTGATGAACTCGTGCGCGCCAACGGCTTTGGCCGCCTCCTCAATTTCAACATCTGATGCTCCGAGCGAGCCGTAGCGAATGTTGTCGGCGACCGTGCCTGCGAACAGAAACGGGTCTTGCAGAACCACGCCCATCTGCCGTCGCAGCGAGTTTTGGGTGACACTGCGAACGTCAAGGCCGTCAATCGTCACTGCGCCCCCCTGCGGGGTGACATCGTAGAAGCGGCTGACCAGCTTGACCAGGGTTGATTTGCCGGCGCCGGTTTCGCCGACCAGGGCAACGGTTTGACCGGCGGCGACTCGCAGGTTGAGGCCGGTGAGGATGGTTTGGCCGTCGGTTTCGTAGAGGAAGCTGACGTTGTCAAAGACCACTTCCCCTTTAATCGGCGGCATCACCTTTGCCTCCGGCGCATCTTTCACTTCGATGGGCGTGTCGAGCAGTTCAAAGATTCGTTCGCCGCCGACCATCGTCGCCTGAAAGGTGTTGTAGCGTTGCGAGAGATCGCGAATCGGATCGAAGAATCGGTCAATATACATGGCAAAGGCGAACAACGTTCCGGCGGTCAGTTCTTCGCCGCCGCTGATGAAGGCAAAGCCGCTAACCTGCAGGGCGGCCAGCCCGCCCAGCCACACCACCAGCCCCAGCGCCAGACTGCCGATGAAGTCCACCGACGGGAAAAAGATGGAGGTGATGAGAGCGGCCCGGTTGTTGACCCGCAGGTTGTTGCCGTTCACGTCGTCGGCAAAGGTCTGATAGTTGCGATCTTCGCGCGAGAACGATTGCACCACCCGCACGCCGACGATGTTTTCGTTGAGCACCGCGTTCACCCAGCCGATGGCCGAGCGCACCTGCCGGTAGCTCTCGCGGGCGCGGCGGCGGAAAAGCTCGGTGGCGACGGCCATGAGCAGCAAAACGCAGAAGGCGAACAGGGCCAGCCGCCAGTTGATGACGAGCATGGCAACGGTGATGCCGACCAGGTCGAAGAGGTCGCGGGTGACGGCAGTGATGGCCCAGACGATGAACTCGCGAATCACGTTCACGTCGTTGATGACGCGCGAGACGATGCGCCCGACGGCATAGCGGCTGTAGAAGCCGAGCGAAAGGGTTTGCAGGTGATCGAATAACTCGCGCCGCAAGTCGTAGATGATGCTCTGCCCGGCCACAGCCATGATGCGAACGCGAATGTAAGTGCAAACCCACATAACGATCGCGGCCAACACATACAGCCCGACGGTCTGACCGAGGGTCGCAAGGTCGCCTTTTGTCACGCCTTCGTCGAGCGCCACTTTGATCAGGTACGGCCCGGAGACGTTCATGATCGTGGCAACCGTCATCAGCGTTAGCGCAACCAGCAGTTGCTGGCCGTAAGGCCGGATGTAGGCGAACAGACGGCCCGCGATTTTGGGGTCGTAGGCTTTGCCCAGAATCGTATCGTCGTCACCGCCGAGGAGATGGTCACCGTCTATCACCGCGACGGCCACGATCTCGTGCTCACGCACTACTGCGCCGCCGGCAACCAGCCGCGCATGCGCGCGACGAAGCTCGGCGGACGCACGCTCGACTTCGCCTTCGACGGCGGCACCAACATCGACCCGTCGCGCGACATGCACATGCCTACAGTTTCGGGCAATTCATGAAGTGCCCCTACGGTTTCGGGCAATGCGTGAATTGCCCTTACGGTTTCGGGCAATGCGTCCAGGAACAACATCTCTTTGCGGAACTTCTCCTGGTCCTTCAACTGCAAATCGTAGATTTCTTTGTAGAGGCCGCCTTCAGCCAGTAGTGAGTCATGTGTGCCGCGTTGGACGATGCGGCCTCCGTCCAGCACAAAAATCTGGTCGGCGCGTTTGACGGTGGAAAGGCGCTGGGCGATGACGAAGGTGGTGCGGCCCTTCATCAGTTCGGCCAGGGCTTGCTGAATGAGATGCTCGGTTTGCGTGTCCACGCTCGAAGTCGAGTCGTCGAGGATCAGGATGCGCGGGTTCATGAGCAGGGCGCGGGCAATGGCCACCCGCTGACGCTGGCCGCCGGAAAGCGTCACCCCACGCTCGCCGACGGCAGTGTTATAACCGTCGGGGAATGACAGAATAAAGTCATGGGCACGGGCGGCTTTGGCGGCGGCCACCACTTCCTCTTCAGTTGCGTCGAGCCGGCCATAAGCAATGTTTTCGCGGATGGTGGTCGAAAACAGGAGAGAGGTTTGAAGAACAATTCCAATTTGTGATCTTAGAGATTTGAGGTTGGAGAGACGCACGTCGTAGCCGTCCACCAGCACCCGACCGGCGGTGGCGTCGTAAAAACGGGGGATGAGGTTGATCAGGCTGGTCTTGCCAGAACCGGTTGGCCCGATGAGGGCGATGACTTGATTCGGCTGGGCCTCAAACGAGACATCGTGCAAAGCCCGACGCTCGCCGCGATACGAAAAAGAAACGGACTCAAAGGTGACGCGGCCACCGAGGGGCGGCAGTTGCCTGGCGTTGACCGGCGAGGCAATCTCTTCCGGCAGATCAAGAATCTCAAAGATGCGCTGGCCGCCGGCCACGGCCTCGCTGGCCGAGTTGACCACAAAAGCCAGTTGGCCGACCGGCGCGGCCAGCAGGATCAGATAAGCATTGAAAGCCACCAGGTCGCCCAGGGTCAGAGTCCGGCCTACCACCCGGTTGCCGCCGAACCAGAGAATGAGGGCGGTGGAGGCCATCACCAGAACCGTCATCGTGGGCATGAAGAAGCCCCACGTGCCGACGATTTTGACTCGGGCGTTGAACAGGTTGCGATTCGACAGGGCGAACTTTTCCTTCTCGAAGTCTTCGCGGGCGAAGGCGCGCACAACCTGCGCGCCCGAAAGGTTCTCCTGCAAGGCCGACGAGATGTCGCCCAGAGCCTGATCCACTTTGAGGAAGAGCGGGCCGAGCATGTTGCCGAGATAGTATGTCAACCCGGCCAGCACGATCAGCGGCCCCAGCCCGATGAGCGTCAGGGCCACGTTCTCACGAAAGAGGAGGAAGATGATGCCGGCCAGCAACATGGCGACGTTGATCAGCTCCACCGCGCCCTGGCCGACGAAGCGCGAGAGGGCGCTCACGTCTTCGGTGCAACGGCTCATCAGTTGGCCGGTCTGGGCCTGGTCGTGGTAGCCGAACGAGAGGCGTTGGATTTTGTCGTAGAGGGCGTTGCGATAATCGTAGCCCGTCCGGTTGATCAGCCACTCGCCGAGGTAGCGCTTGGCAAAGTTGAACGCGGAACGGATTAAACCGACGCCGACGATGGTCAGCCCGGCAGAGAGCATGGCGCTGGCATTATTTTGGGCAATGCCGTCGTCAATGACAGACCGGATGATGGAGGGCGTGACGAGTGAGGCCGCTGTGACCACCAGCAGACAGACCAGCAGGCCCAGGACTTGCCAGCGGTAGGGACGGAGGGAGGTGAGGAGGCGGAGAAGGATTTTCATGAAGTAGACAGGGAGACAAGGAGACAGGGGGAAGGGGAGGTCATGTTTAGAAGCGGAGATTGTGGTTGGTCGGGCTTTCTAATCCGCCCATCACCTTTGGTCTTAAGTTGTTCTGTGTTCTGCACACGCGCCGCTACACTCTCAACAGCGCCCACTTACCGGTGCGAAAGCGAAGGGCAAAAAGCATCCAGCGGAAGGCAAAATCCAGGCCGACGGACAGCCAGGCACCGACCAGGCCCAGGCCCAGACGATAGCCGAGCAGGTAGGTGGCGAGGATGCGCAGGCCCCACACAGTTGACATGGTAATGACCATCGTCGAGCGCGTGTCGCCCGCGCCGCGCAGAGCGCCGCCATAAATGAAGGATTGCGACATGAGGGGCTGGATGAAGGCGGCCACACGAATTGCCCACGCCCCGGCGCGAATCACTTCCGGATCAGGGGTGAAGATGCGGACAATGGGTTCGGCGAAGAGGAAGAGGGCCACGCCCATGCCGGCCATGACCAGCAGAGAAAAGCGGCGGGCGACGGAAACGGCCTCGCGCGCGCCGTCCGGGTTCTTTGCGCCAAGCTCCTGTCCAACCAGCGTGGTGGTTGCCACGCTAAAGCCCCAGCCGGGCAAATACGAAAGCGCCGTGACTCGAATCGCAATCTGGTGGGCGGCGTAAGCCGCCGTGCCAAAGACCGAGATCAGGGCAGCTTGATAGCTCAGGGCTAACTGCAAAATAATCTGCTCGCCGCCCGCCGGAAGCCCCACGTTGAGAATGCGCTCGATGTAAGCCAGATCAGGTTGGAGATTAGAAAGCGACAACGAGTAACGGCGGCTGAACAGGATGATCAGGACGAGCAAGCCGCCGATCAAGTGTCCCACCGTCACCCCGATCCCGGCTCCGATCACGCCCATACCCATCCCTCGGGTGAGAGTCCAGGCGGTGACGACGTTAATCACGTTGGAAGCAATCATGACCAACAACGGCGTGCGGGTATCGCCTGCGCCGCGCATGATGGCGTTGCCCACCAGCATCAGGCCCATGAGAGCGAACGACGGCCCGGCGGCGCGCAACCAGGCTGTGCCTTGCACCACCACGCCCGGCGCGCCACCGAACAGGGTGATGATGGGCCGGGCGAAGGCAAACGCGATTCCCGACGAGAGCAGGCCGATGGCAAGCGCAATGAGAACGCCTTGCCCGGCAACGGCGGCGGCTTCGTCGCGGTTGCGAGCGCCGATGGAACGGGCGACCACGGCGGTGGCTCCGATGCCCAACGCCCCGAACAGGGCCGCGATCAGATTCAAAATTTGCCCGCCCAGGCCCACACCGGCAATTGCCTCCGCGCCGAGGTGGCCGACGATGTACGTGTCTACCAGGCCGACGAGGGTGATGAGCGATTGCTCGGCCACCGACGGCCAGGCCAGGTTGAGCACGCGACGGGTCATTGCACCGGATGCGACCTCAACAGGTTTTTCGAGAAGACGAGTCATAAGTGGGATGGGCATTATAGCCGATGAAGATGTAGGGTAGAATCTGCGCATGCACCCGTTGGAACCTGTTGCGACCGTCGAATTGTTCCCCCAACTTGGCGCTGAACTGCTGGCCGTGCTCAAAGGCCTGGCCGCCGACGAGTGGCGCAGGCCAACGGTTTGCACTGGCTGGTCGGTGAAAGATGTGGCCGCTCATTTACTCGGCGGCGGTGTTGGCCGGTTGTGGAATACCCGAGACGATTCTTTGCAGGCCGAATCCTCTGTCAAAACCTATGACGAGCTTGTGAGCTTTATCAATCAAAGCAACGACGAATGGGTCAAGGCGGCCAGGCGCATCAGCCCAAACCTGTTAATCGAGTTTCTTGATCTCGCCGATCGGCGTTTATATGACTACTTCAAGAGTCTTAAGGCTGACGAGCCGGCCAGAATTGAGGTGGCCTGGGCGGGCGAAGAGCAATCGCCCAACTGGTTCGACATTGCCCGCGAGTACACCGAAAAATGGCTTCATCAACAGCACATCCGCGAAGCTGTGGGCCAACCTGTTCTCTCAAAGCGCAAATGGCTGTTCCCGGTCTTGGATGCTTTCATGCGCGCCCTGCCGCATACTTATCGGGACGTAGCGGCGAGTGAAGGCACGGCTCTCTCGTTCAACATTCTCGGCGAGGCAGGCGGCGAGTGGTCATTGCTCAGGCAGAGCGGCGTGTGGCGCTTGTATTCGGGCCAACATCCCGCCGCTGTTTCAATAGTGAGCCTGAGCCAGGACACGGCCTGGCGGCTGTTTACCAAAGGCTTGAGCCAAGACGCCGCGCTGGCTCAGGTGCAGATTGAGGGCAACAAGGAGTTGGGGGCTGGGGTTTTGGGGATGGTGGCGATAATGGCGTGAGATGAAGAGTGTAAAATCGGGCACAGGATCGTGCTTCCAGCCAGACGGGGTTTACCTGAATTGCAATTGTGGGGAAGTATTACCAAGTGGCTAAAGAATAACCACAGTCGCAGTAACGAGGAATTGCCATGGCGGAGTAAAAACTACGACACTGTGGGCATTCCACCCTGTCATCTACGTTCGGGTCAATTGTATCGGCGAAGTAATGGAGGCGGCTGGCGCAATCCGGCCGTACTGCCCGGAAGCCGGAATAGACAAGTGGACTACCATTGACCGTGCGACCACCAAGCAGGGAGGTGGTGGTTAAGAACAAAGATGGAAGGTACTGGGGCATCTTTGAATGTAGGATAAAACCTTGAGTCCATACGTCCCAAACCAGTTTAGTGAGATCAACGCCTGCGAAGAACTCAGTGGCTGAGGCATTCCCTACATACGAACCCGCAGAGAGTCCACTTCCAATTGCAGAGCCACCACTAATAGCATGCTTTGCGTTCTTCTTCTGTTGCTCGGTCGAAGGGTAAATTAGCGGATCCGTCGGATTGAATCCAGGACTTGCCGTAGCACCTAGCCAGATGAAATCAACAGGACTTCCACTGAACATGCTGTCGATTCTAGCACAAACTGTGCTCATGGTACTGATCGTCGTTTTCTCATACTTTCACACTCCATTGGACAATTAAATGGACCTAACCACGTTCCTGGCCATTTACGGTGCCGTTCTTTCAACGATCGCGATTCTGTGGAATTTATTCAAGGACGTGACCGTGTATAGACTCAACAGACCCTACTTGAAGGTTGAGGCTAATTATGGCCTTTTGATTGGCTCAACGACTACACAGCCTACGGTCAAGATCATAATGGTCAATATAGGGAAAGAGCCTCTTACCGTTGTTGAGTCCGGCTTCAGGCTTGATACTAAATCAGACGAAAACCTGGCGACTGTCGCAGACCCATCTTTACCAAAGGAACTTGCTCAAAATCAAAGGCACACGACTTCCGCGAACTTTGATGAGGTAATAACACAAAAAATTCTTTATGCATGGGCCCGTGACGCGACAGGCCGAATATATCGCTCAAAGAAGTGGCCACTGCGCACATGAACTTCAGGAGGTGAACTAATGGCTCCGAACTTCTCGCTAGAACTCGTGAAACAAGGTGACGAGGCGTATAAGCGGAAAGATTACGTTGAGGCGCAACGTCTATACGAGCAGGCTCTCGAAGCGGCAAAAGCCAGACGGGAGGACACGAACTACATCTATAGTAGCCTCGCGAAAGCCTATAAGAAAAACAAGCGCTATCGAGACGCTTATCTTTTGAGCAGGAAGGCCCTTCCGACACCGGCCGCTTTCAGAGATTGTGCCATCTGCCTACGAAGTCTGGCGAAGGAGGCGAAGAAAGGCCACACTGAAGCAAGTTACCGTCAGGCACTCGACGACCTTTATAGATTAGCGGTACATGCCTGCCTGTGTTATGGAGCGCATGATTGCCAAAGTGGTGTCTCAGGGATTGCTTATGAAAAGGCAACTGTCATAAGCCAGGGCCTAAAAGGCAGGCAAATTAATGCCACCTTTCAGCAAAACGGCAGAATTTTCAGCGGTGGCTTGTTGACTGAGCAAGATTACGATATGCTCATTGATGCTTTTGGCCAAAATGAAAATACATACGTACCTCAACAAGAGTATGCAGATATACTTCAAGCCGCTAATGAAGAGATGAAACGTCAAGAAGAGGAATTTCAGAAATCCCTTTCACGTCTGTAAGTGTGACCCAAGTACGGTCGGCAGGGGGGAATGATCTCCCCGCTGGCGCTTCACAACAAGACATCTCATGCCGCCCCGAATTACCCATCTCTCCCTCAAATCCAAACATGGCCGTAGGTGTTCTGTCAACGAATAGGGAACGAACAAACGAATGTTGGCGGCAAGCCATTCGTTTATTCGATTAACATTCGTTGTCCCATTTTCTCCAAATCACACCCACCCCTCCAACTGCCTCATCGCCACCTCAGCCAGCGCATCGAGATGATCGGGTCGGGCGTTGAGGGCGGGGATGTAGCTGAGGCGGCCACCCCCGGCCTTCGCAAACGTCTCTCTTGCCTCGCGCCCAATCTCGTCAATCGTCTCCAAACAGTCGGTGGCGAAACCGGGGCAGAGCGCGTCCACGCTTCGCACGCCTCTCTTGCCCCATTCTTCAAGTAGCTTGTCAGTGTAAGGCTGTAGCCACTCCACTGGCCCAAAGCGCGACTGAAACGACATCTGCCACTCGCCCTCCTTCAAGCCGAGTTGAGCGGCGACGAGCCGGGCTGTCATTTCGCACTCGCCAGCGTAAGGGTCGCCGGCGAGCGAGTAACTTTTGGGGATGCCATGAAACGAAAGTAGAAGACGCTCGGCTTTGCCGTGCGCCTGCCAGTATTCGCGGATGCTGTTCGCCAGCGCCGCGATGTAGCGCGGATGATCGTGATAGTGATTGACTGTCCGCAGTTCCGGCATCCAGCGCCACGTTTTCAACTCGGCGAAAACAGCGTCGAATGTGGAAGCTGTCGTGGCCGCCGAATATTGTGGAAACAGCGGAAAGACAAGGATGCGCTTCACGCCAGAGTCGCGCAATTGACGAAGACTGCTGGCGATGGATGGATTGCCGTACCTCATTCCAATCGCCACTTGAATGGATGACCCCGTACGCGCCGCCAACCTTTCACGCAAGCCCGCCGCCTGTTGTTGGGCGATAGCCAATAACGGCGAACCGGAGTCCGTCCAGATGTTTTGGTAGAGGAGGGCCGAGCGTCGCGGGCGCGTGGTAAGGATGACGCTGTGCAGGATCGGAAGCCAGAGCCAGCGCGGCAGTTCGATGATGCGCGGGTCGCCGAGAAACTCGGCCAGGTAGGGGCGAAGCGCTTTCGCCGTTGGCGCGTCGGGCGAGCCAATGTTGGTTAGTAGAATACCAGATGTCATCGAATGTTCTAGTAAAGATTGTATGAGTTTTCCTCAAACTTCCACGTGATCATTGTCATCAGTTTTGCCGCCAATGTAGATGCTGTTTTCGCGCCGATCTGTGGTAAAACGTAAGCATGGCCCAACTCAAAACCATCACCCTCTCAATTTCCGGCATGGATTGCGCCGAGTGCACCCAACACGTTCAGCACGCCATCGCCGCCTTGCCCGGCGTCGAGTCGGTGGACGTGTTTCTGGCGTCGGAGAAGGCGACGATTAAGCTTGACCCGGCGCTGGTCGAACTGAACACGATTCGGAGCGCGGTGGCCGGCGCGGGCTACGGGGTTCCGGCCACTGAAGTGGCTACTACGAATCAACCCTTCAACGATTTTACCCGCCGCGTGCTGACACTCTTTGGCATTGTGTTTGGCGCTGTCTTGTTCGTGGTCGTCGTCGGCGAGTGGCTGGGGCTGTTCGAGCAATTGACGGAGCGCGTGCCGTTTCCGGTTGGCGCTCTGCTCGTTCTCGTAAGCGGCTGGCCGATCTTCGTCAACGTCGTCCGCGCCGCGCTCAGGCGGCAGGTGATCGCTCACACGCTGATGAGCCTGGGCGTGCTGGCCGCGCTGGCGGTGGGGCAGTGGGCGACGGCGGTTGTCGTCGTGTTCTTCATGCGCGTCGGCGACTACGCCGAAAACTTCACCACCGAACGCGCTCGCCGCGCGGTGAAAGACCTGACGGCGCTTGCGCCGCAAACGGCTCGCGTGAAACGCGACGGCGTTGAAGTTGAGATTCTTGCCGCCCAGGTCGTCGTCGGCCAAACCGTCATTGTCCGCCCCGGCGAGACGATCCCGGTGGATGGCGAAGTCATCGCCGGTCAAGCGACAGTGGATCAATCGGCCATCACCGGCGAATCCATGCCTGCCGAAGTCGGCCCATCGTCAAAGGTATTTGCCGCCACCCTCGCCCGGCTCGGCCACTTGCGAATTCGCACTCTCCACGTCGGACCAGACACAACCTTCGGGCGCGTGGTCAAGCTTGTCGAAGAGGCCGAAGCGCATCGCGCAACCGTTCAACGCTTCGCCGACAAATTTACTGCTTACTACTTACCAATCGTCGCAACGATTGCCGCTCTCACGCTCCTCTTCCGGCGTGACCCCCTCGCCGCCGCCGCCGTGCTGGTGGTGGCCTGTTCCTGTTCCATTGCTCTTGCCACGCCAATTGCCATGCTGGCTTCAATTGGTGCGGGCGCGAAGCGCGGCCTGCTCATCAAAGGCGGCAAGTATCTCGAAACGCTGGCCCGCGCTGATGTGCTGTTGATTGACAAGACGGGAACGGTGACGTTGGGGAAGCCTGAAGTGACAGAGATTAGACGCTTTGCGTGGAGATTAGAGATTGATTCCAATCTCCAAACGGATATTCTCCAGTTGGCGGCCTCTGCGGAAAAATACTCCGAGCATCCGCTGGCTGAGGCGGTGCGAGTTGCGGCGCGTAAGCATGGCTTGACACTCAGCGAGCCACAGAGCTTTGAGGCAATGCCGGGCTTGGGGGTGCGGGCGGTGGTGGACGGGAAAACGGTGACGGTGGGCAATAAACGACTGGTGTCAGAGGGGGCCTCACTGCCAGAGGCGGCTGAACTCGAAGCGCAAGGCAAAACGTTGTTGTTCGTCGCTTGCGATGATCAACTGATCGGCGTGATCGCCGCCGCCGACACACTTCGATCCGAAGTGCCAGGGGCGTTAGCAGATTTGCGGAAGCTGGGTGTGAAGCATGTGGCCCTGCTGACAGGCGACAATGAGCGCACAGCGTCGGCGCTGGCGAGCAAGCTTAGGGTTGAGTGTCGGGCGAACTTACTGCCCGAAGACAAGATTGCGATTGTGAAGGACTACCAGGCCAAAGGCCACACGGTGGTGATGGTAGGCGACGGGGTGAACGACGCCCCGGCGCTGGCCCAGGCCGACGTGGGCATTGCTATGGGCGCGGCTGGAACTGACATTGCGATTGAGGCGGCCCACATCACTTTGATGCGCGACGACTGGATGCTGGTTCCGCAAGTGTTCGCCATTGCGAAGAAGACGATGGGTGTGGTGAAGACCAACTTGATCTTTACGGCGATCTACAACGTGGCCGGGCTGTCGTTGGCGGCCTTCGGCCTCATCCCGCCCATCTTTGCCGCCGCCATGCAATCTTTGCCCGATCTGGGAATCCTGGCGAACTCGGCGCGGCTGTTGCGGCAAAAATAGCCCGGAGAGCACTTGCCTGAAAACAAAAAGAGCCGGACGTTTGTGCCGGCTCTTTTTGTTGGTATTGAGTTGTTCTTACGCGGCCACGGCGGCGATCATCTTCTCGACCCGGGCCTTGATCATCGGGTGAGGAGCGGCGCCGACCATGCGATCCACGATCTTGCCATCGCGGACGAAGAGCATGGTGGGAATGCCCTGCACGCCGTACTTCATCGCCCACTCCGGATTGTCGTCGGTGTTCACCTTGGCTACGATGATCTTGCCATCGTACTCGGCGGCCAGGGATTCAAGAATCGGGGCCACCATGCGGCACGGGCCGCACCACGGCGCCCAGAAGTCTACCACCACCGGGGTGGGGGACTTGAGCACAGCCTGTTCAAAAGCGGCGTCGGTGACATGAATTGGTTCAGCCATTTTTTCTCCTAAAAATTAAAGTTGATTGAGACGTTCTATGGGTCTCTTGAATTTGGTTATTGTTACAGTTCAAGCCGCCACCGTTTCCGCTTCTTCGATCCGGTAACGGCTGTTGATGACGGCCCCTGAGTTTTTCAACATTGTATTGACTGAGCAATATTTGGCGAGCGACAACTCGATGGAACGCTCGACGGCTTTGGGATCAATGTTGCGCCCGCGCACCACGTACTCAAGATCGATCTCTGTAAACACCGAAGGGTAGCCGCTGGTTCGCAGGCCAATGACTTTCACTTCAAAGCCGGAAACCGCCTGGCGTTTCTTGCGTAGAATGTCTATCACATCCATTGCAGTGCAAGTCCCGGAGGCAATCGCCACCAATTCCATGGGGCTGGCCGCGCCCGGCCCGGACGGGTTGTTGAACTGAAGCGAAAACCCCGAGCCGCCCACGCCGGTAAACGACATTCCTTCGCCGTTCCAAATAACACTCGCTGTTTTTTTGCTCATTGTGTTCCAGTCTTCTTCCTTGCCTGTTAGGGCGCTTTGCCCAGCAAGCCGATCAAATCATCCAGCAACAACTCACGCGCTTTCTTGTCGTCGCTGTCCACGTTCATCAAACAATCAGATGCATACTCACGCATAAAGGTTACACTCGCGCCATGCACGGCAGACCGAACCGCCGCCAATTGCTGGATGATCTCATGGCAATCGCGGTCTTCCTCCAGCATTTTCTGCACTCCCCGAACCTGGCCCTCAATCCGGCGCAGGCGCTTTTGCAAGTCTTCCTTGACGACAGAATTTTGAACCTTCATAGGTGTGCCTCATTTGCAACGGTATACTATAGTGGAGTATAGCATAGCTGGGATGTTTGTCAAGAGGGGTTCGCTCAGAACAGCTTGAGAATGTTGTCAGCGCGGTTTGCTGGCTTGCCAGGCGATAATGCCGCCTCTCAGGTTTTTCACGTCGGCATAACCCTGGCTGAGGAGAAACTCGGCCACGTTATAGCTGCGCGCACCGGCGGCGCAGTAGACCACGATGGGCCGGTCTTTGGGCAGGTCGGCCAGCCGGTTGGGCACAAAACGCATTGGAATGTGAACCGAGTCGGGGATCAAACCGTCGGCCTCCAACTCGTAAGGTTCGCGCACGTCCAGTACCAGCGGCGGGGCGGGGGACTCGATCAACTTCCTCAACTCCAGGGCCGAGATTTCCACCACCGTCGGTTCAGCCGTCTCGTTTGTGGGCGGCGTTGTAGGTGTTTCCTGCTTTTTAGGTTTCAACCAGTCGAACATGACGGCCTCACTTGTTTTGGGATGGGCCAATTCTACTTCAACTTCAGCGGCAGGCCGGCCACCATGAACAACACTTCGCCGGCCTGGACCGCCAGCCGCTGGTTGGCCCGGCCCAGCGCGTCGCCGGTGACGCCGCCGAGGCGGGCGCGGGCAAGGGCAATGACGGCAAAGGTGACGAGGTGGGCAAACAGCACGGCGCGAAGTATGCGCCAGCCGTCGAAATTAAACGTGAGGCTCACAATGAGGGCCAGAGGAATCAGCGCGGCGAGAGTGAGAGTGAGCGGCGTGAGGCCGAGAGCAAAGTCGGCACCGAGGCCGCCGGGGCGGGCGGGGCGCTGGCGGGCGACGATGATGATGAGCCAGCGGGCGAGGACAGCGGCGAGGGTGAAGGGAGCGATGAGGCCGGGCAGGATTCTGATTGAATCGAAAGCTCTTCAAGACGGCCCAGACTGCCGGGCGGCTTGGTGAGTGAGTTCTGGCGGGCGCGGGCGGCGGTTGCCGCCGCAGAATCGGGAACAGGAACGATTGGTAGGTTCATGCCGTCGCGTCCCACAGCGGCTCGGCCACGCCACGCACTTTGTTTTCGTAGCGGGCCATGGCAAAGAGCAAGTCGGAGAGGCGGTTGAGGTAGGTGGCGACAAACGGGCCAATCGCCTCAACGCGCGCCAGAGCGATCACGTCGCGCTCGGCGCGGCGGCACACCGCGCGGGCCACGTGCAAGTTGGCTGAGCCAACCGAGCCGCCGGGCAAAATGAAATTCTCCAGCGGCCCGACAAATTCATTCAACTCGTCAATTAGCGCCTCCAGCTTGTCAATGTGCCGCTCCTCAATTTGCGGAACCTTGAATTTGGTTTTGTCTTCTTCGAGAAAACACAGGTCGGAGCCGAGATGAAATAGCTCGTTTTGAATGGCGGGCAAAACTTCGGTCAGGCGATCACACAGGCCATGAGCCAGCGCCAGGCCGATGACCGAATTAAGTTCATCTACCGTGCCGTAGGCTTGCACGCGGAGCGATTCTTTTGGCACGCGCTGTCCGCCGCCGAGGCCGGTCGTGCCGTCGTCGCCTTTGCGGGTGTAGAGTTTAGTTAATCTCGGCATAAGTGACTCCAATCAAACGACAAGCGTCACATTTCACGTTTGACGTTTGACGTTTTGCCATCCGGCAGAACCAACGGCGTGCTATACATTGGATGAGAAATCACGTTGATCGGCAAGCCGTAAGCCAGACTGAGGTGAGCCGGGGTGAAGACTTCGACGGGGCGACCGACGGCGCGCACTTCGCCGTTGTGGAGCAGGGCAACCTGGTCGGCGTAGCCGGCGGCCTGGTTCAAGTCGTGGAGTGTTGCCAGCACGGCCAGCCCGCCTTCGCGGGCCAGCGCTCGCGCCAGCTCCAGAACGGCCACTTGGTGTTTAAGATCGAGATGCGCCGTTGGCTCATCGAGCAGAAGCACACGCGGCTCCTGGGCCAGGGCGCGGGCGATGACGACTCGCTGGCGCTCACCGCCCGAAAGCTCGTCGGCCCGGCGGTCGGCCAGCATTTCAATTTCGGTGCGGCGCATGGCGTCCCAGGCCACACGACAATCGTGTTTGCTCTCGCCGCCCCATAACGGCAAATACGGCGTGCGGCCCATCATCACAATCTCGGCCACAGTAAAAGCGTCCGGCAGGCTTACGGCTTGTGGCACGACGGCGATCTGGCGGGCGCGCTGGTCAGGTGACAGGCGGAGCAGGTCGGTTGAGTCGAGGGTGATCTTTCCGGCGTCGGGCCGAACCACGCCGCTGACGGCGCGAATGAAGGTGGACTTGCCCACGCCGTTCGGGCCGATGAGGGCGAGGACTTCGCCTGCTTTCACATTCAGGCTGACCCCGCGCAAGACGGCCCGACCGTGATAACTGACTGAAAGGTTCGAGATGGAGAGGATGGTCATGAGAAACTCGCAAATTACAGATAAAGGCAAGCGCCAAACGACAAACGTCACCTACCGGGGGCTGTGCCAACGACAACTAGAACACTGAACGTTTGAGCCGCCTCAACAAAAAGATAAAGAATGGCGCGCCGATGAGGGCGGTGATCACGCCGACTGGAAGTTCTTGCGGCGCGAACACGGTGCGGGCGATCAGGTCGGCGAGGATGAGGAAGGCCGCGCCGCCGATGGCCGAGAGCGGGATGAGGCGGCGATAATCGGGGCCGCCGAGCATACGCAAAATGTGCGGCACGACGAGGCCGACGAATCCGATGAGGCCGCCGAAGGCCACTGCCGCCGAGGTCATCAAGGTGGCCGCGCCGACGATGATCAGCTTGAGGCGTTCGACGTTGACGCCGAGTTGCCGGGCCTGCTCTTCGTCCAACTGCAAAACGTTGAGGGCGCGGGCGTGAAGTTGGAGGCTGACCAGGCCAACGATAAGATACGGAAGAACGATCCAGACCGGTTGCCAGCCGCCGCCGGTGTAGCCGCCGAGGAGCCAGTTGAAGGCGCGGCGCAGGCCTTCGGGCGAGCGCAACATCCAAAAGGTGGTAATGGCGCTGGCGAACGAGCCGACGGCGATTCCGGCCAGGAGCATTGTCGTCACCGGCGTGGTGCGGCCCACGCGGGCCACCAAGACCACCACGGCCACGGCGGCTACCCCGCCGAGAAACGCCCCCAGCGGCACGGCCATCAATCCGAATCCGCTCGCCGGTAAGCCGACTGTGATCACCAGTGTCGCACCCAGGCCCGCGCCGGAGGCCACACCCACAAGATACGGGTCAGCCAGCGGGTTGCGGAAGAGGCCTTGATAAGTTGCGCCGGCAGAGGCCAGCGCGGCTCCGGTGAGGGCCATGAGGGCCACACGTGGCAGGCGGATGTCGAACAGGATCGTGTTGAACGTGTCGGGATAATCTGTGGCGAAGTGAAAGGGCCGGGCCGCGATCAGTTGCACGACGGCTGTGGCCGGGATGTCAACTGCGCCTACAGCCACGCCGGCCAGTGCCGTAATTGCCAGAGCGGCCAGGCACAGGGCGAACAACAACTGCGTTGCTCGCCGCGGGCGAAAGGTCTCCGTAGAGACGTCCCAGCGGGACGTCTCCACGTTTAGTTCAACTTGCGTCATTTGAACAATTCTGGATGGATCAACTTTGCCAACGCTTCCAGCCCGTCCACCACACGCGGGCCGGGGCGATCAATCAGGTTGCCGTCAATGGCGAATACCGCGCCGATCTCGACGGCCTTAATCGTTTCCCAGCCGGGGCGGGCCATCACTTGCTCCGGCGTGCGGCCACTGTAACTGGCGTGGCTGAAGATGATGATGTCCGGGTTCTGGTTGACGATCTCTTCCAGGCTCATTTGAAAATCCTGGGCGCTACCGACAGAGCCGACGTTGACGCCGCCGGCCAGGTTGATGAGCGATTCGGCGTAAGAATTGGGGCCGCGCGTCCACGGGCTGGAGGGATCGGTGTCGTCGGTTTCGTAGAACACGTTGGGCCGGGTCGCCAGAGGCGCTGTCTTGGCCGAGATGGCTTCGACGCGAGCCTTCATGCTGACGACCAGATTTTCGGCCTCGACAGCGTGGCCGGTCAGCTTTCCAACGGCGAGAATGTCGCCGTAAACATCGTCAAGCGTGACGGCGTAGCTGGTGGCGTAAACCGTCAGGCCCAGATCGGCCAGTGCTTTCACGTCGTCCGGGCTGGTGATTCCGGCGGCCAGCACCAGGTCGGGTTTGAGGGCCACAATAGCTTCGGCGTTGACGTTGGGATACAGACTGCCGACGCTGGGCACGCTGGCGGCTTCGGGTGGGTAGTCGGAAAAATCATCGCGGCCAATCAACTGCCCGCCCGCGCCGATGGCAAACGCGATTTCGGTATTAGACGGCGCGAGTGAAACGATTCGTTGCGCCGGAGCGGCCAGCGTCACTTCGCGCCCTAAGCTGTCGGTGAGGGCGATTGGTTCGGCGGTTGGTTCAGCCGTCGGCTCGACGGTAGGCGCTACGGTCGGGGCTATCGTCGGCTCGATGGCGGGCTGAACGGCCGGGGTGGCCGGTGTTGCACATGCGCTCAAAAGCAGCGTGAGCGCCAGAAAGGGTAAAAGTAGTTTGCGGAACATGATTAGCGTTATCCTGAAAATTGACGTTTATCGTTTGACAGAGTGAATACCTAAAAATAAAACCCCCTTATCTCACAACAAGGGGGTTAAGGGGGTTTGGGCTGATCTAACATCTTCCCGTCTCCTTTCTGCGAGGGTCTGGAAAACGCAGAGAAGGCGGGCGACCTGGCTTGTTAGTCTGCTGGTCTTATGGTCGAGTGGTCTGGTAGTCAACCGACTACTTGACCCTCTGACAACTCGACTACCTGACTACCTGACTAACTTACAGTTGCGCAACAGCGCCGGACTCCGTTCGATGATGGAACGCCACCGGCTTCGCCTTTATGCCCTGACCATCCGGGGTGCAGGGCACCTTCTCTGCTTTATTTAATTGTGCCGGCAGTGTA
Organism: Chloroflexota bacterium; assembly: GCA_016197225.1. Taxonomy (NCBI): domain Bacteria; kingdom Bacillati; phylum Chloroflexota; species Chloroflexota bacterium. Next base: position 67,273 of record JACPWC010000013.1, on the reverse strand, counting down.
CCGCAGGCCAGCGAGGGGTGTCAAGTGTCGTTTGTCGCGTGTCGTGTGATAAGATCGCTCCGCTCCAATCTCAAACCTCCAACCTCTAACCCGCAACCTCATGCGCCCAAAACCCGATTTCACCAAAGTCAAAAACTTTCCCGGCACTCACGGCAACTCGTTCGACGTTCTGCTTCACATCATGGACTTCATCGAAAACCTGCCTCGGCCCGTCTTCGCCGCCGTCTTGTTGTTCATTGCTGTTTTGCCAACGTGGGGCAACTGGCCGCAGACATTTGGCCTGTGGCTGTTCATGCTCGGCGACTGGGCGTTGTTGGCCGCCCTGCCTCGCGCCGGAAAATCATTTGGCCCGGCCAAGCCGCCTGCCCTGGCGCTGGCCGTTCTGCGCGCACCGTTTGCCCTCCTGCCGCTCACCTTTGCTTTGTCATTGGAAATCATCGGCACACTGCTCGTCATCTACAGCTTTTGGATCGAGCCGCACCGCTTGACGATTACAAAGCAAACGTTGAGATCGCCCAAACTCAAGCCTGGCCAACCGCTTCGCATCCTGCATCTTGGAGACTTGCACATTGAGCGCATCACCGGCCGCGAGCGCGAACTGCTCAAACTCATCCCAACCCTCAACGCCGATCTCATTTTGTTCTCCGGCGACTTTCTCAACCTTTCGTACATTCACGATCCGGTTGCCCAGGCGCAGGCGCGCGAGATCATCAGCCAGTGGTCGGCGCCGCTCGGCGTGTACGCCGTGTCGGGTAGCCCGGCGGTGGATAAAGAAGAAGTCGTGCCTTCCCCGCTCCTCGACGGCCTTCCCCTTCGCTGGCTGGGCGACGAGAAAGTGACAATCTGCCACAACGGCTATGAGATCGATCTCGTTGGACTGGTCTGCACTCACAAGCCGTTTGTGGACGGGCCGAAGCTGGTGGAGGTGTTGGGAAGCCGCCCCTCGCGGTTCACCATTTTGCTGTATCACACCCCTGATCTCGTGTTGGACGCCGCCGAGGCCGGGGTTGACCTTCAGCTATCGGGACACACCCACGGCGGCCAGGTGCGCCTGCCGTTTTTTGGGGCGCTGATCACGGCTTCACTTTACGGCAAACAATTTGAAGTGGGTCGGCGGCAGGTGGACGACCTGACGCTCTACGTCACTCGCGGGCTGGGCATGGAAGGCAAAGGCGCGCCGCGCGTGCGCTTCCTGTGCCCGCCGGAAATTATTTTGTGGGAGATTGGTGGCATGTGAGATTTTCTCCCCTCTCCCGAAATGTGCCGCTCATTTCGGGAGAGGGGCCGGGGGTGAGGGCCGAATGCTTCGCCTCTACGAAAATCATAGCCGAAAATAATTTTCAAACTCCGGCTTCCACCCCTCAGGCACATAGTCACCCGAAGCCCGATCCTGGTTGTACCTGCCCTTGTATTCTTTGCGGGCAATCTTCTCCAGCGCTTCGACGAACCGATCCACTTCTTCAATCGTGTTATATAGCCCGAAGCTGGCGCGCACCAGGCCCGGCATTTCCCGGCGGTCGTGGGCCAGCATTTCGTCGCGCACCCGCGCCGTTTCTTGCGGCGTCAACGCCAGCAAATGCAAAATGTAAGGGTGGGCGCAGAAACAGCCGTTGCGCACGCCAATGCCGAACTCGTGGCCGAGGATGGCCGCTGCCAGAAAGTGCGGCACGCCGCGCAGGTTGAACGGAATCACGCCCAGCCGCGTTCCGGCCTGCGCCGGGTCGCGGTCGCCCAATAACTCAACGCTTTCCATCTGACTCAAGCGTCGAAGCGCGTGCTCGGTCAACTCGGCCTCGTGGGCGGCCACGGTCTCCATGCCCACTGCTTCAAGCTGTTTGATGGCCGCCGCCAGCGCCACCGCGCCGACGACGTTCGGGCTACCGGCCTCGTCGCGGTCGGGCGGGCCGCTCCACTCCACCGAGTCCTCGGTGACGATCTCCACCGTGCCGCCCCCGCGCAAGTCGGGTTCCCCGTGTTCAAATGTATCGCGCCGCCCGATCAGCGCGCCCGTGCCGTAAGGCGCGTACATCTTGTGGGCCGAGATCGCAATGTAATCAAAATGCTGAGGGTCGTCGAGCGCGCCTATATCCACTTTGCGATGCGGGGCGAGTTGGGCGCAGTCAATCAGAATTTGCGCGCCGGCGGTGTGCGCCTTCTCGGCCAGCCGCCGCGCCGGGTTGATGAAGCCGGTGACGTTGCTCCCGCCAGAGACGGCCACCAGGGCCACGCGCCCCGCGTACTCTTTCAGCTTGCGGTCGTAATCATCTTCGTCCAATTCGCCGTTCGGCTTCACGGCCACGTGGGCGACGTTGGCGACAGCGCGATAGGGCAGATCGTTCGAATGATGTTCCATCAGCGAGACCAGCACAACATCTCGCCCGGCCTCAAAGTGAAAGCGCCGGGCGAGCTTGTTGAGGGCCTCGGTTGAGTTCTTGCCGAAGATACAGACGTGCGTTTTCGGGTCGGCGCCGACAAAGCGCAGCGCGATCTCGCGAGCCTGTTCGTAAGCGCGCGTGGCAAGCTGGCTCTTGAAGCCCGTGCCGCGATGCACCGACGAGTACCACTGCATAAAGTTGTTGACGGCTTCCTGCACTGACCGCATGGGCGGCGTGGAAGCCGCGTTGTCGAAGTTGATGTACGGCCCGATTGTGCCGTCGAGACGGGGGACTTGTTGATCAACGGAGAAGAGGGAACGAAGTTGGGAGTGAGTCATAAGAGGCGCGTCCTTTCAAAACCTGTCAGTTGTTTTCTTCGCGATGAAACTCTTCAATCTTCTGCCCCACGCTTCGCTCCACCGCCAACTCATACACCCGCGCCGCCGTTGCCACGTCCCAGACCGAGATGCCTTGCGACTCGAACAGGGTGATTTCGTCGGGCGAGGAGCGGCCCGGCGTTTTGCCGCCTACGATGTCGGCAAACTCGATCATATCATCCCAGCGGGTGATTTTTTCTTCCACAGCGGCGATCAGGTCACCGCACTCCATTTTGGCTTGCTCGATGGAGTCGACGGCGATGCGGGCACAGCGGCGCACGGTTTCGCCGTCAATTTCGCGGCGCCTGGCATGGTTCGACCCGGCGGCGTTGATGTGGACGCCGGGCGGCAGGAGGTCGCCGCGAAACACCGGCTCTTTGGAAGTGGTCATGGTGGCAATCACGTCGGCGCCCTCAAGTGTTGCCTCGGGCGAGTTCACGGCCACAATCTGCGCCTTCACCTGCGGTTGCATTTCGGCAACGAAGGTTGCCCGGTTCTCGGCGTTGCGGCTGTAAACGTTGACGCGCTCGATCGTGCCCAGCGCGGCGCACACAGCCAGCATTTGCGTTTGGGCCTGACTGCCAGTGCCAAAGAGACTCAGCGTCTTCGAGCCGGGCCGGGCCAGGTATTTGCTTGCCACCCCGGAGGCGGCCCCGGTTCGGACTCGCCCCAGCCAGTCGCCCTCAATCAAGGCAATCAGCCGCCCGGTCTCAGTGCTGTAAAGCGGGATCAAAAAATCCACCGGCCCGCCGTAGGTGTTGTAGGCCTTGACGCCGATGACATTGCGCGAGCCGACGGCGCTGAACATGAGGTGGAAGGTGTTGCGCTCGTGACTGATCCGGCGGCGCGGCATGTTGGTCGCCGTGCCCTCGGCCAGCCCGTGAAACGATTCTTCGACCGCTTCCAGCGCCATTTCCATCGTGAGCAATGAACGAACATCTTTTTCGGTCAGCCAGAGAACCATAGTAGCCTCCCAATTGAACCGCAAAGGCACGAAGAACGCGAAGAAAAATCTTTGCGCCCTTTGCGTCTTTGCGGTTTTCTCTATCCCCATACTACTTTCGCCGTCTCGCAAATTGTCTTCAGCTTGCGCTTCTCATCTTCAAGGGTGAGGGCGTTGCCGCCGATGGAGGTGGCGAAGCCGCACTGCGGGCTGAGGCCGAGCCGTTCCAGCGGCACGAAGCGCGCCGCGTCTTTGATGCGCGCCGCCAACTCTTCAACCGTTTCCTGGCGCGGGCTTTTGGTTGTCACCAGCCCCAGCACTACCGTCTTGTCGTCGGGCACTTCTTGGAGCGGGTCGAATGTGCCGGAGCGCGCGTCGTCGTACTCAAGCATCAACCGTTGGGCGCGAATGTTTTGAAAGATCGGCTTGGCGATCAGATCGTAGCCGCCCTCGACCAGCCAGCGGCTGTGCTGATTGCCCCGGCACAGGTGAAAGGCGAACGTCACTTCGCGGAAATCGCCGATGAGGGCGTTGTCCATCTCAATGCCGCGCGCCAGCCATCGCTCCAATGTCCAGCCCTGGCTTTCGTAGAAGGCGCGAGTCTTCGGGTCAATCAACAGCGGGTAGTGCGGCGCGTCAATCTGAATGTAGGTCGCGCCGAGCCGGACCAACTCGGCGACTTCGTCGCGCATAATATCCACCACGTCAGCCAGGAAGCTGTCGAGGGTCGGGTAGGCGGCTTTCGACTTTTCTGGCGACCACAAATTGGCGTACAGGCTGGGGCTGGTAAGCGTAATTTTGGGAATGCGCGTCGTGCGCCGTCGCAGGTACACAAACTCTTCAGAAGACAAGTGGCGCTTGCGGCGTAGTTTGCTCACCACACCCAGCTCTTTGGGGCGTTGCGTGTTCTTGTCTTCGACCACGCCCTCAATGCCCTTCCAGTCGCCCCACAAGAAAGCGTCAATGTCCCACTCGCCAACGCCCTCCACCGACTCCAGGAGTTGGCTCTGAAAGGACAGCCGCCTCTGTTCGCCGTCCGTGATCACCTCCAGCCCCGCCTCTTCTTGAAGCGCGATAGCTTCGTCAACCGCCCAATCTTCGACGCGCTTGAACTCGGCTTGCGAAATTCGGCCCGCCGCCACATCCTCTCGCGCCTGCAACAATTCCGGCGGGCGAAGCAAACTGCCGACGACATCGGTGTGGGCTTCAATCATAAAGACTCCTCCCCTCCAACTCCTTCTCCCTTTTCGCTACATACTCACTCAACGCTTCTTTCACGCCGGCATCCATTGACGGTGGCTCGTACTGCGCCAGCATCTCTTTCCAAACGGCGTGTGCTCGCTTGGCCGTGTCCCATGCGCCCGCCGCATGCCACGTTTCGTAGCCCAGCCGGTCGGCGAGGGTGGACTGATAGAACTCGGTGGCGAAGCGGGCCTGGGTGTGTGGAGTCCCGAAGTGGTGGCCGCCCGGCTCCACTTCGGCGATCATGTCCAGGGCCAGCGTCTCGTCGCTGATCTCAAAGCCGTTGAGGAAGTGATAGAACATCGCCAGGTTTTCGGCGTCTATAATGAACTTCTCGTAAGAGGCGGTCAGTCCGCCCTCCAGCCAGCCGACCGAGTGCATGACGAAGTTGGTGTGCGACAGAATCGCCGGCCAGATCGTCCACATTGTCTCATAAGCCGCCTGTGCGTCCGGCGTTTTGGAATTGTTGAGACTGCCACTGCCGCGATACGGCAACTTGTAGCGCCGCGCCAACTGCGCCCCGACCGACATCGCCCACGCGCCCTCCGGCGTGCCAAAGGCCGGGCTTCCGCTCTTCATGTCCACATTCGTGGTGAAGCCGCCATAGATGACGGGCGCGCCCGGCCTGATCAACTGCGTCAAGGCGACGCCCGCCAGGGCTTCCGCGTTTTGTTGGGCCAGCGCTGAGGCCATGCTGATCGGACTCATCGCCCCGGCCAGGATGAAGGGGGTGATGATGGTGACTTGCCCGGTGCGGGCGTAAGTGATGAGGCCGCCTAACATGCGATCATCGTAACGAAGCGGGCTGTTGACGTTGATGATGCCGCCGATAACGGGGCCGCCGTCACTGATTAAATCACCGAATACCAGCCTCACCATTTTTAATGCGTCAGCCGTGATCTCGCGCCCGTGCGCCGCTTCCATCACGGCCTTGTCGGTGAGGGTCAGCGCGCCGAACAGCCGTCTGAGGTGGCGAATGGATGACGGCACCTCCTGCGGCGCGACCAGTTGCTCGCCAGCGTAGTGCAAAATGTTGCACATCTGCCCCAGCTTGAGGAAGTTTTCGTAATCAGCCATTGTGCCGCGCCGCCGTCCCGTCTCGAAGTTGGATGAGTAGGCCACGCCGCCGTTAGGCGCAAAGGTGATCGCGTTCTCGCCGACAAAGACGTTCTTTTCCGGGTTGCGCGAGCGCCAGGTGAACGACGCGGGCGCTTTGCCGACGGCCTCCATCACCAGCCCGCGATCCAGCCAAACGTGACGTGCAGAAGCATCCACCTTTGCCCCGGCCTTCTCCCAAACGTCCAGCGTCTCTTTGTCCAAAAAGTCCAGGCCGACGTTTTCGAGAATGTGCATCGAGGCTTGATGCAGTTTTTCGATTTGTTCAGGCGAAATGATCTCCAGCGGCGGCAGAGGGTTGCGCAGTTGGCGAAAAGGGAGTTTGAGCAGGGGCAGGGCCGAGCGTTGCTGGCGGCGGGCGGCGCGGCGTTCGGAGCGTTGAGAATCGAGAGTCATGTCACCTCAACAACTTCTCCTCATAAGGATACAACGAAATCACCACCGGCCCGTCTTTGGTAAGCCAGATTTCTTCCTCTAATTTTACGCCGTCCTGCTCGCCCACTTTTCCGGCGTAGAACTCAACGCTCAAGACGGTGTTCTCTTGAAACTCGCCGTCCACAAAGGTTTCGCCCCTCAGATCATCAATGAACGGAATGAAAGGCGGCTCGTCGTCGGTGCCGATGCCGTGCAGGATGACCGAGTAGCGTTGCGCTTTATAAGCTTCCGGGACGGTCGGGATGCGCCTGGCAAAATCGGAAAAGGCGACGCCGGGCTGGCACAACTCAATTGTGCCTTGAATGAAATCGTAGGCGACTTTGTAAGCCTCTTTTTGGGTTGCGGTGGCGACATCGCCACAAAGGAAGGTGCGCGAGATGTCGCACACGTAGCCGTGCGGGCCGATCATGTCGGTGTCAATGCCCACCAGGTCGCCGGGGCGCACCAGTTTGCTCCCGGCTTCGTGGAACCAGGGATTGGTCTTGTGGCCGGAAGCGATGAGGCGGGTGAAGCAGTGTTCGCCGCCCAGGGCCAACATGCCATGCCAGAAGATCGCCAGCAGTTCATTCTCGCTGATGCCGGGGCGGATGGCCTGTTCCACGTCGTAAAGAGCGGATTCGCACACAGCGGCGGACTGACGCAGAAGCTCGATCTCGTCTGGCAATTTAACGACGCGGGCGGCTTCCATTGGCTCGTCGGCGTCCGTTAGATGAAAGCCCTGGTTTTGCAAGGCGGTGAAACCGTAGTAGTCCAGATTGTCTACGCCCACTTTGGAACCGGCCAGCCCTTTTTCCTGAAGCACGTCTTTGAACTCCGAAGCCCATCTGTTGGAAAGGTCGGGCGCATATTGATCGGCGAAGCGGTGTTGCCAGTAATGCGCCGGGCGCACGTCCGACCAGAATTGCCGGGCGATGAATCGCGACTGGTTGTATTCGTAAATGATGGGGTCGCCGTTGACCGGAACCAGCACGTAATGTGCCAGATTGACCGCCGTCCACAGCGGCATGACGCTGACGCCGGTGGCATAGCGAATGTTCATGATGTCGGTCAGGATCAGCGCGCCGATGTCGCGTTTGGCCATCTCGCGCTGGACTTTTGCCAGACGCTCGTGGCGCAGGCGGCTGAAGTCGAGATTGGGTTCAAACAGCGCGTTGTGTTGTCCGAAGATGCGTTTGTCTTTGCGGGCCATGTTGGGTGACGAAGGACGAAAGACGGGAGACGAAAGCGCGAAGCGTTCGTCACCCGTCCTTCGTCGTCCGTCCGTCGTTTGTCAGTGCGGCTTTCATCTGTTCCAATGCCTGCATCAATCGCGGGCGCGGGCAACCAAAATTCACGCGCACGAAGCCCTGGCCGTTTGCGCCAAAGATCGCGCCGTCGCTGAACCCGATACTGGCCTTCTGCAAAAAGAATTCGTACGGATCAAGATCAAGGTTCGCGCCCCGGCAATCGAGCCAGGCCAGATAGGTGGCGTCGGGCGCGGCGGTCTTGAGCATGGGCAGTTCGCGGGCGATAGTCTCAACCCAGACATCGCGGTTGGCCGTCAGGTATTGCTTCAGGGCCGTCAGCCAGTCATTCACCTCCGGGTCGTCGCGGAAAGCGGCCAGCCCGGCGGCCAGGCCCAGGGCGTTGACGAGCGGCACGATGCCCTCGGCGGCGATTTGCACTTGCTGGCGCAGTTCCGGGTTGGTGACGATGGCAAAACTACAACCGAGGCCGGCAATGTTGAACGTCTTGCTGGGGGCGATGAGGGTGATGGTGCGGTCGGCGATTTCGGGGGAGAGTGTTGCCAGCGGGGTGTGCGTGGACTTGCCCAGCACAAGCTCGCCGTGAATTTCGTCGGAGCAGATGACGAGATTATGGCGCAGACAGATTTCGGCCAGCCGGGTCAATTGTTCGGGCGTATAAACCTGGCCGGTAGGGTTGTGCGGGTTGCAAAACAGGAACAGGCGGGTGTTATCCTGAATGGCAGTTTCAAAGCTGTCGTAGTCAATCTCGTAATGAAAAGCATGATCGCCGTCGGAGACATAGGTGAGCGGCGCATCCTGCCTGAGGCGGCCATTGTTTTTGGGCGCGCTGAGGAAGGGATGGTAGACCGGTGTCTGGATGAGCACGCCGTCGCCCGGCCCGCCGACGGCCCGACAAGCGACGTTGACGCCGGTGACCAGGCCGGGCAGGGCGATGACTTGTTGCGGAGTGACGGCCCAACCGTAGAGCCGGGCCATGCGGTCACACACGGTTTCGATAAGTTCAGCGGACGGCAGTTCGTAGCCGAAGATGCCGTGCTCAACTTTTTGGCGCAAGGCTTTGATGACGGGATGGGGCGACACAAAATCCATATCGGCAACCCACATCGGCAAAATGTCTTCAGGGTAAAAATTCCACTTGTTGCTATTGGTCGGGCGGCGGTTGATGAGTTGATCGAAGTTGTAAGCCATGAGTGGTCAGGCAAGAGCCGTCAACGGATTGAACGGATTTAGCGGATTGATTTAAGCAAATCCGTTTAATCCGGTAAATCCGTTGACGAACAGGTTCAATCGTAGAGATTTTTTCCTTCCAGTTCCTTCTCGCGCCGGGCAACAAATTCGGTGAGGGCCTGCTGGAGAACCGGGTCGAGGGGCGGCGGTTCGTAGTGAGCCAGCATTTCTTTCCAGATGGCGTGGGCGCGTTTGGTGGCGTCCCACTCGCCCGCCGCGTGCCAGGTTTCGTAGCCAAGCCGGTCGGCAAGGGTGGACTGATAGAACTCAGTGGCGAAGCGGGCCTGGGTGTGCGGCGTGCCAAAGTGGTGGCCGCCCGGCCCCACTTCGGCGATCATGTCCAAAGCCAGCGTCTCGTCGCTGATCTCGAAGCCTTTGAAGAAGTGGAAGAACATCGCCAGCGTCTCGGCGTCAATGATCCACTTTTCGTATGAGGCAGTGAGGCCGCCTTCGAGCCAGCCAACCGAGTGCAGGACAAAGTTGGTGTGGGCGAACAGCGCCGGCCACAGCGACCAGTGGCTTTCCCACGTTGCTTGCGCGTCCGGCACTTTGGAGTTGTTGAGACTGCCACTGCCGCGAAACGGCAACTTGTAGCGGCGGGCGAGTTGGGCGCTCGCCAGCGTGGCCCAGGCGGCTTCGGGCGTGCCAAAGGCGGGCGCGCCGCTCTTCATGTCAGTGGGCGTGGTGAAGTTGCCGTAGATGACAGGCACGCCGGGTTTGACGATCTGGGTCAGGGCGATGCCCGTCAACGCCTCCGCGTTTTGCTGGGTGAGCGCGCCGGCGACCGTGATCGGCCCCATCGCTCCGGCTGAGATGAACGGGGTGACAATGGCAACTTGCCCGGCCCGGGCGTAGCTGATGAGGCCGCCGGCCATGCGATTGTCGTAGCGCAAGGGACTGCTGACGTTGATGACGCCGCCAAACACGGGGTCGCCGTCGAGCGTGCCGAAGACCATCTTGGCCATTTCAAAACAGTCCAGCGGGATGACGCGCCCGTGCGCCGCTTCGAGAATGGCTTTGTCGGTGTAAAGAAAGTTGGCCAGCAGGCGGCGCAGGTGACGGGCCGAGGACGGAATGTCTTGAATGGCGACCAGTTCACCGGCGTTGATATGAATGACGTTGCACATCTGGCCGAGCTTGAGGAAGGCCTCGTAGTCTTGCAAAGTGCCGCGCCGCCGCCCCACGTCGAGATTCGAGGCGTAAGCCATGCCGCCGTTAGCGGCCAGGGCAATGTTGTTCCCGCCGATGCGGACGTTGCGTTGCAGGTTGCGGGCGCGCCAGGTGAACTCCGCCGGCGCTCTGGCGACGATCTCCATCAGCCAGCCGCGATCCAGCCACACCATTTGGCTCTGGTGATCGACTCTTGCGCCCGCGTGCTCAAACAGGCTCAGGGCTTCCTCGTCCATCACGCAGATGCCGGTATTTTCGAGCAAGTCCAACGAGGCGTTGTGAATCTTTTCGATGCCTTCAGGCGGCACAATTTCCAGCGGCGGGAAAGGGTTGCGTAATTCCTGGAAGGGAAGTTTAGCCAGCGGAATTTCCGACCGCTGTTGCCGCCGGGCGGCCCGCCTCTCAGAACGTGTAGTTCCCATTTAGATTTGCTCCGTAGTCTTTACCACAAAGGCACGAAGACACAAAGCCACAAAGGGAACAGCTTGGTGCCTTTGAGTCCTGGTATCTTCGTGTCAGGTCTGTTTTCTCCGCTGCGCCCGCCCCAGCACGTTGACGGCTAACCCGGCGCTGATCAGGATCAGAAGACCGCCCAGCCATTGCACTGTCGTGAGTCGCTCGTTCAAAAAGATCGTTGACCAGATCACGGTGAGCAGAGTCTCCAACGGGGCCAGCAGGCCGGTTTGCCCGCCGCCGATCTTGCGCACCGAGAGGAAGAGCAGAAGCCGGGCCAGATAGGTGCTGAAGAAGGCCAGGGTCAGAACAAGCAACCAGCCGCGCCAACCCGGATCATGCCACTCCGCGCCTTGAGCCAGCCACCAGCCGATGGCCACTGCCATCATTGTCGTCACCATGTAAAGCGTCACTGTTCGCGGATCGTGCGCCTGCAAATACCATTGCATGATGACCAGTTGAAACGGGACAGCCAGCACCGATACCATCACCAGCGCCACGCCGGACAAGTCTACCTGGCCGCCGGGGCCGATGAGCAAGTATACGCCGCCCAGCCCCAGCGCCAGCCGCGCGCCGTTGCGGGGCGTGACCCGCTCGCCGCGCAAGGCCAGCAGGCCCAGCACCACCAGCGGGCTGATGGAAAAGATCATGGCCGCGATGGAGGAGTCGAGACGAGTGAGCGATGAAAAGTAGGCCAGCATCCCGACACCATTCGCCAGGCCGGCCAGAATGCAAAACATTAAATGCCTGCGGTCAATCCGAAGCCGGACCGGCTCGGTGAGCAGGGTGGTGCTGAAGAGCAAGAGCGTGGTAATGAGGAGTCGCAAAACCAGCAGGGTGGCTGGTGCCATGCCCAGCAGAATGGCCGCTTTGGCAATGGGCGTGGAAATACTGAAGGCGACGCTCGAACCGAGGGCGATGGCCCAGCCTGTCCAGTGGATGTTTGCCGCTTTGGGAACCTCAGCCGGAACGTCCGTCACGTATCCCTCAGTGAGCGCGCATAGAGTGTGTCGTCCTTCACGACGTGCCGCGCCCCGCCGTTGTCGGCAATGGAAGCCATGACTGTGCCGCCGAAGAAGCCTATGTGATCCTGCAAATGCTTGCGTAGTTTGATGCTGGCAGTGTCGCCCTGGATCAGGCCAAACAAGCCGGTGCCGGCTGGATTGTTGCCATAAGCAAGCGCGCCGTGTTGGCGCATGATATTTAGAAGGGCTTGATCCTCAGGGGAAGCCGTCACTGTTTTCCCGGCCCCGGCCAGCGCCGCCCGGTTGAGTTCCTGGATCGTCATCAGCGCCGAAGCGAAAGCCGCAATATCATCACGCTCAACCGCTGACCACAGACTGGCATTGAGGGTTGCGTTTGCGTTCAGGTGTTGCCCGACCTCCCAAAGCGCCTGCAAGCGTTCGGCTTCCAGCGCCGGTTGCGTGCCCGGCGGCGTTTTGGGGAAGACGAAGACAAATGCCCAGGCCTGTTCATTGGAATGTTGAATCACGCCGCGACGAATCACATCGCCATTTTCGGCCACCAGTAACAAGCCGCCCTGCTCGAAAGCGCGGGCTTCGAGCGCGTGCCGCCTTTCCAGTCCGACGAGTTGCGCCAGCCCGGCCTTGTCTTCAAAGTTCAGCTTGTGAATCCAGGCCAGCGCCTGAGCCAGGCTCAGGCCCAGCATGGCGCTGGAGCCGAGGCCGACAAAGTTCGGGATCGCCAACTCAATTTCCACCTCAGCGTGCGGCTCAAGTTTGTGATGAGCATAAAAACGCTCAGCGTGCTTGCGGGCCTCGTCCGCCCGCGCGCCGGTGATCTTGAGGCCGTCAAATGATTGGGCGAACAATTGAACTGGCGGATGTTGCAGGGTAAGGCCGAGCAGGCCGGGTCGGCCCTCGGCGTGAACGATGCCTAATGGCAAAATAGCGGGGGAGGTGATTTCGATGAGCATTCTTGTATTCTCGTTTCTGTTCAACGTCCAACAACAATTACCATTTGAGTAGAAGACGTAACGTAAGCGCCCGGCGAACGGCTCCCGACAAAAACTTCTTCCACGGTTGAAATGGCTACAATCCCAAATCGCCGATTACTTTGACGTATCACCGAATCGTCGTATCTAAAGTTGCTCATCCAGCCCTGATCCTTGAACCACTGAAGAACCTGCGTCGGCGAGTCCGACGAAGTGGCATTAGTTCTGTTGACCATCACCCACTCCAGGCTCGACCCGTTCAGACTTATGTGGCTGACGGGCGGGCGAACGTTGCTGACACTCCAACGCGGATAGGCCGACGGCGAAGACTTTGAAACCAGAAGCGTCGAAGCCAGGACGATGCACGACAGAACCAGCCCGGAGGCGAGCAGGAGAGCAACCCACGTAGCCGACCGCTGGAAAGGGGTGCTGGCGGTTGGTTGGCTTTCAACGGATTCAAAAGCGGATAAGCGGATGCCGGCCTTATATCCGTTTGTCCGTTTCGCCGAAGGCATCCGTTGAAAGATTGAGCTATTAATCTTCACGCCGTCAACCCCTTCTCCGCCTGCTCTTGCTTGCGACGCGTCATGAAGTCGCGCAAGGCCTCGTCAATCGTCTCGTCAAGCTTCGGCTCCTCATAGTTCTTCAACACCTCTTTCCACCTCAAATGCGCCCTCCCCGCCGCGTCCAGGCTTCCGGCCTCCACCCAGTTGCCGTATTGCTGGCGGCTGCTGATCAGTGGATTGTAGAAGGCGGTGCTGTAACGCGACAGGGTGTGCTCGGTGTCAAAGTGGTGGCCGCCCGGCCCGACCTGATCAATGAACGGCAGGGCCAGGGCCTCGTCGTTCACGTCGTAGCCGGTCAGCAAGGCTTCCATCATCGCCAGCGCCTCAACGTCAATGATGAACTTCTCGTAGCTCGTCGTCAGCCCGCCCTCCACCCAGCCCGCGCCCTGATAGACAAAATTGGTATGGGCCAGAATCGCCGGCCACAGCGACATCATTGTCTCATAAGCCGCCTGGGCGTCGGGGGCGTTGGAGGATGAGAGCGAGCCGTTGCTCCGGTAGGGCAGTTTGTAGCGCCGGGCCAACTGTCCGGCGGCCAGCGTCGCCCACGCGCCCTCCGGCGTGCCGAAGCTGGGGCTTCCGCTTCTCATGTGAGCGTCCACGGTGAAGTTGCCGTAGACAACGGGCGCTCCTGGCCGCACCAACTGCGTCAGCATGGCACCGGCCAGCGCCTCGGCGTTCTGTTGGGCAATTGCGCCCGCCAGAGTGATCGGCCCCATCGCTCCGGCGGCGATGAAGGGCGTGATGACGTTCACCTGTCCGGCGCGGGCGAAGGTGATCAGCCCGCCCAGCATCCAGTCGTCGTACCTCAGCGGTGAGTTGACGTTGATGATGGTGATCAGGGCCGGGCGCTCCAGCAGGGCCTCGCGCCTGCCGAAGACCAGGGCCATCATCTCAATGGCATCCGTCGTCGTCACCCGGCCCCGGGCCGGCCCCATCACCGTCTTGTCGGTCAGGCGGAGCATCGTATAAAGCGTGTCGAGGTGGCGAGTCTCGGCGGGCAGGTCGGTCGGCTCCACCGGCGTGTCCGAGCCATGATGCAGAACGTTGAAGCTGTGGATGAGCTTGACCAGTTCTTCGAGATCGGCCAGGGTTCCGGGGCGGCGTCCTCGGTCAAAGTTGGTGCTGTAGGCCTGTCCGCCGACTGGCGAGAAGACAATGTGGTTCCCGCCGATGACGACCGACTTCTGCGGGTTGCGAGCGTGGAGAGTGAAAGAGGGTGGGGCGGTGGCAATCGTCTCCAGCAACAGGCCGCGATCTATCTTCACCCGCTTGGTCTCGACCTCAACGCTCGCGCCTGCTTTGGCAAAAATATCCAGCGCTTCGGCGTCAAGCAATTCAACACCCGTGTTCTCCAGAATCCGCATCGAAGCGTCATGAATACGCTCCAGGTGTTCAGGCGAGAGCACCTCCAGCGGCGGCCAGCGCGTTTGCAGTTGGCGAAACGGCGCGGTGGTCGCGTCTACAGCTTCGTTTCTTCGGCGACGGCTCATTAACCACAAAGACACAAAGGCGCGAAGCTCCACAAAGAATTCTTGGTGTATCTTTGTGGCTTCGCGCCTTCGTGGTGAATTGATCTACGCTTTCATTCTTTCGCCCTTTGGATCAAAGAGCGGGTCGGGAGCGACGGTGACCGGATGGCGTTCGCCGAAGTATTCGATCTCCAGCTTCGCGCCGACCGTCGCGTACTCTTTGGGCAGGTAGCCGTACAAAATATACTTGCTCACGCTGTAGCCATAGTTGGCGCTGGTCACGTGGCCGACACAGGCGCCGTTCGAGAAGATCGGCTCGTAGCCAAAGGCCGCGCCGCGCGGGTTGTCGAGCGTCAGGCAACACAGCTTCTTCTTAGGACCCTTCTCTTTGATCGTCTTGCTCGCCGCCTTGCCCAGAAAGTCATCCTGCTTGTCCAGCTTCACCGTCCAGCCGAGTCCGGCTTCGTAAGCGTTGTACTCGGTGGTAACGTCGCCACCCCAGAGACGGTAGCCCTTTTCGAGTCGCAAGGTGTCGAAAGCCGTCATGCCGGTGGAGATCAGATCAAACTCGCGGCCCGCTTCCCAGATCGCATCCCAAACCTGCAAGTCCTGATCGAATGGGATGTGCAGTTCCCAGCCGAGTTCGCCCGCGTATGAAATGCGAACGGCCAGCACCCAGGCCGGGCCGACTTCGATCCACTGGCAGGAGTAGAAGGGGAAGCCGTCGTTTGAAAGATCGGCCTGGGTGACTTTGCTCAGGATGTTCCGGGCGTTCGGTCCCCACAGACCGAGGGCGGTGTAGCCGTCGGAGACATCGGTGATGACGACCGAGCCGTTGGTCGGGGCGTGGCTCCGCACCCAGACCAAATCCTGCGGGCGCGTGCCGTCGCCAACCATCATCCAGAATTTGTCTTCAGCCAGCCGGGCCACGGCCAGGTCACGGCGGACACCACCATTCTTCGTCAGCCAGAGCGTGTACATCACTTGCCCGACCGGCTTGTCCATGTCGTTACTGCAAAGATAGTTGACGAACTTGAGCGCGCCGGGGCCGCTCACTTCGATGAGGGCCAGGCCGGTGAGGTCGAAGAGGCCGGCGCTCTCGCGGGTGGCCAGGTGCTCGGCCCCGGCGACGGGTGACCAGTATTCGGCGGCCCAACCGGAGCGGGCCGGAATCTTGTCCTCGTACTTTTCCAGCAGGCGCGTGTTCTCTTCATTCCAGTTCGGCACTTCGATCCCGGCAAAGGCGGTGAAGCTGGCTTTGAGGTCTTTGTGTCGCGGGTAGAACGGGGTGAGGCGAACGTTGCGCGGTTCGCTGAGCGGTTGGCGCGGGTGGACGATCTCGTAAATCTCACGATAGTTCTTGAGGCTGATGCGATCCATGAAGTTCCTGGTGGTCACGTGAGTCTGGAAGCGGTGCAGGTGGACTTGGCGCATGTCCCACTCGGTCTCGCCGCTCGTCATCCATTCGACGGCGCACTTGGCCACGCCCGGCGCGTGGGTGAGCCACGAGCCGGTGGCGACCCACAGGCCCTTGACGTGCGACTCGCCGATGATGGGCATGCCGTCCACTGAGAAGGCAAACATGCCGTTGAAGGATTTGATAAAGCTATTGATGCCTTTCAGGGCTGGGGCGAGTTTCTGGAAGTGTTCCCACGGCCCGGCAAAGTCTTCGGGCGTGAAAGGGTGCATGGCGCTTTTCTTCACGTCACGCGAGTAGACCATGTGCGGGCGGTGCCAATAACTGCCCACGCCGATGCTGTCCCAGTGGAAGCGGCAGTACATGGTGTGATCCACGTCGCGGAAGCCGACGTGATGGACTTCGTCTTCTTTGCGATGATCGGCATATTGAGCCAGTTCGGGCATGGGTGTGGTGATGACGTATTGATGCTCGAAGGCCACCAACGGAATCTGGATGCCGAGTTTTTCGCACAGGGCCGGCGACCAGATGTTGGCGCAGATCAGGGCCGACTCACATTCGATGCGGGGCAGTTCGGGGTTGCTCGTGCTCAGGGCAACGATGCGGCCATCCTTGACTTCAAAATCGGTGACGGCGGTATTTCCGTAAGCGTCCACGTTGCTCATCGCGCCTGCGTCACGCACCAGCGCCGCCGAGACGTGCGCCCCGGCCACAATCGCGCCTTTGGGAATAAAGATGCCGCCGAAGATTTCTTCGGGGTTGACGAGAGGCGATTTGATTTTTACTTCGTCGGGCGAGAGCAAATGCGCCTCAACGCCGTAAGACTTTGACTCGCCATGCAGGCGTTTGAGGTCGTTCCAGCGCCGTTCACTCGTGGCCACGTCCAGGCCGCCCACGCCGTTGTACGTCATCCGGTCTTCGCTCCAGGGTTTGAGCGAGGCCATTAAGTCGGCCCCGTAGACGGCCATCTGAGTGAGCAGTTTGGAATGGCTCAAGGCGACCACGCCGCCGGGCGCGTGCGAGGTCGAGCCGTCGTTTTCCCACAGCTCGCCCTTGTCAATCAGCAGAATGTCTTTCCAGCCGGCTTTGGCAAAATGCCAAACGGCGCTGGCCCCGACAATGCCGGAGCCGATGACGACGACGCGATATTTTTTAGACATAACCATCTCCTTATATGGGACGCGGGTTTTCGCGATTCCTTGTTATAAAAATCCGCGTTTATCCGCGCGCTTCGCGTCCGCGTCCCTGGCAGATTTACATTGCGCCCCAATCGCTCTGGTGCTGGAATGAAACTGCGTAATCGGGATCGGTGATCGCAGGGCGGGTGACTTTGAAAGCCGAGAGGTCGTGAGGCGTTTGCCCGTCAAGAGCCAGTTCGCTCAAGATTTTGCCGACGAGTGAGGCGAACTTGTAGGCATGGCCCGCGCCGACAAAGACGGAAATCTGCGGATGCTCCGGCACTGCGTCCAGAATGAAGTTGCGGTCGCGAGGCATGTCGTACTGGCAGGTTTTGGTCACAAGAATGGGGCCGAGGAAACCGGGGCAATACTTTTTGAGCCACGACTCCGAAATGTGCTCCAGCGCCTCGCTTGGAATGTAGTCGCGGGTGTCGGCATCCACCACCGGCCCGGCGCAGTCAATGCCGAGCTTGGTCGCCACTTCGCCGTACACCGGAAATCCGTAGGCCGGAATCTCGCCTTCCCATATAAAGGTCGGAAAGCGGCCAATGGAAAACTCGCGGACGTTGGGCGTGGCGTAGTAAGTGACTTGCTCCTGAGTGACGATGATGCGATAGCTGAGGCCGATGCTCTTCAACAACTTGTCGGTCCAGCCGCCGGCGGTGAGGATCAGCCGCCGACTTGAAAACGTCCCTTTTACAGTGTCTACTTCCACGCCGTCTTTTACGGGGCGGATGGCCGTAACCGGGCAACGATCAATGATCGTCGCCCCGCGGCGGCGGGCCAGGGCGATGTGTGAGCCGTTGCCCTTAATGGCGTCGGCCAGCCCCATGTCGGCCTGATACAGCGCATCCACCTCTTCATCAAACGTCCACTGCGGGTAACGCTTCATCACTTCGTCGGCGTTCAACCGCTCGAAGGGAATGTCGCAGTGAGTCATGGACCTGGCGTAGTTGTGAATGTGGTGCTGGTGCGGGCCGTCCTTGATCGCCATCGTCAGGCCGCCGGTTTTGTGGACGATCTTCTGCCCCGATTCGTCCTCGACGGTTGCCCAGGCGGTGTAGCTGTGCGGTGTGAGACGGGTGTACTCGTCGGAGTCGTAAGTCAGGCGGATGATGCGCGAGTGATCCTGCGAGCCGCCTTTGGTGTGGCCGATCTCGAACTGCTCCAGGCTCAGCACGTCCTGGCCCGCCCGGCGCGAGAGCCAGTAGAGGGCGGCGCTACCGATGCCGCCGCAGCCGATGACGATGGTGTCGTAGTTTGTCTTCATAGGTGTCTGGAACGCATTATATTTGAAAAAGACGCCTCCGAGGGCGTCTCTACAGTATAATGACGGCGTGCAAAATTACTTGAGCAATCGCCGTTGGTTGTTCGGGCTGGCCACCTTGCTGTGCGTGGCCCTGGCGCTGGGCGGCACGGCGTTTGCGCTGTGGCTGGTGCAATACGCCCGCGCCGCCGATTACCCCGGCGCGACGCTGGTGGGCGACCAGACGATTTACAAGTACGTGCCTCACATCGTCATGCGGCGCGACTCATCCTACCGCACCACTGATCCTTTCCCTGAAGTTTACAACTGGTACTCGAATCAGTTTTCTCTGGGGCCGGAAACGTGGGCCCAGAGCGCCTGTATTCAAATGGCGAAGGCGACGACGTGGGCGGTGATCGAACGGCAGACCAGCGTGATGGTGTGCGACACCTCTAATGGCCGGATGGTGTTTGTGATGCGGTCGGTCGGGCTTCGCCTTCGACTGCCATAGAGGCCGCCGTCCGCGAGAAGAAGCAACTGGCGCCGCCGGCCCGGTTGAACTTGAGCACCAGCCAGCACCGGTTGTCAATGCAATCCACAGCGCGGCCCTCCAGCAGAACTTTCTCCATCGGCGTCAGCGGTTGCCCGACTGAATAACATCGCACCTCGTTGGCAACCAGCCCGTGAGCCGCCAGCCCCAAACAGAGAAACAGGGCCAGCCCGCCAATGCTCAAGCCCAGCAGGAACAGCCCCCAGGGTTTCCGGCGGTGGGTGTCCATGTCCGTCGTTGATCAGGCTTCGACAAGCTCAGCCGCCGCCCGTCTCCCGCACGTCCACAATTTCCTGTCCTTCGATCTTTTGCAACACCGCCATCAGCTCGTCTTTGGTGCAGTGTCGAATCTTCAACACCAGGTCCCAACGATCCGGCTGCCTGGGTGCGCGCACACTGCCCATGGCCATAATGCCCCAGCCCTTCTCAGAGACGGCCTTCGTCAATTTGTTGAACTCGCCCTTGCGATCCGGCACGCGCATCACCACCCGCCAGCCCGCGTCCTGCGCGCCCAGCAGGTTTTGCAGTTCGATGAGCAGATCGGTTTCGGTGAGGATGCCGACGACGGCCCCGTCGCCGTCCACCACCGGCAGGCCGCTGATCTTGTTGCGGATCATCAGTTCAGCCGCCTCTTCAAGGGTGGCTTCCGGGCCGATGGTGCAAAGGTCTTTGCCGGTCACCATCACTTTGCTCGCCGTCAGGTCGGCCAGGTAGCGGGTGATCTCCCACACGTCCAGGCTTCCCAGTTTCTCCGGCGAAATGGTGAGCCGCTGGCGCGTGACCAGACCCAGCAACATCTTGCCGTCGTCCACCACCGGCAGGTGACGGATGTTGTTCTCGGCCATGAGCCGTTGGGCGTCAACCACGCGCTTGGTCGGCTCAATCAAAATCGGGTGGCGGGTCATGTAGTCTTTGACAAGCATGGCAGGTCATGACAATGACGAATGACAAATGACGAATGTGTGCCCGTCCGTCATTTGTCATTTTCCATTTGTCATTCTTGTGTTGTAACGACCGGTTCCAACGAATGTAACTGCTCCAACGGAATGTGGCAGAAGATTTGGTGGCCGTTGCCGGCATCCTGCCAGGGCGGGGTTTGAGTTTCGCACACCTTGCCGCCGTCGGGCAGTAATTGGCGGCGCGGACAACGGGTGTGGAAGCGGCACCCACTCGGCGGGTTCAGCGGGCTGGGCACAGAACCTTCGAGCCGGATGTGTTTCTGGGCCACGTCCGGGTCGGGAATGGGGACGGCGGCCAGCAACGATTCGGTGTAGGGATGATAAGGCGGGGCGTAGATGGCCTGGGCCGGGCCGATCTCCATGATCTGGCCCAGGTACATCACGGCCACGTAATCGGAGATGAAGCGCACCACGCTGAGATCGTGCGAGATGAAGATCATCGTCGTGCCATGCTCCTGCTGAATTTCGAGCAGAAGGTTGAGCACGGCGGCCTGCACCGACACGTCCAGGGCCGACACCGGCTCGTCGCACAACACCAGGTCGGGCCGGCCGGCGAAGGCGCGGGCAATGCCCACCCGTTGTTTCTCGCCGCCACTGAGCTGGCGCGGCAGGCGATCATAGTAATACTCGTCCAGCTTCACCGCCCGAAGCAGGCGGATAACTTCGTCGCGCACGCCTTCTTTAGGCACGATGTTGAAGCGCCTGAGCGGGCGCTCGATCTGTTGCCCGACGCTGTAGCTGGGATTCATCGTCGCGTCCGGGTTCTGGAACACCATTTGCAGTTCTTTGATCAGCGACAGGTCGCGCCGCCCGACGTTGTCTTTGATGTCGAAGCCCATGAATTTGGCCTCGCCGCCGGTCACGTCTTCCAGCCCGATGATGGACTTGATGAGGGTACTCTTGCCACACCCGGACTCGCCCACGATGCCCAGAGTCAGCCCGCGTGGAACCTGGAAGGTGACGCCGTCAACAGCTTTGACGTACTCTTTCTTCCCCAGGCCGATCAGGCTGAGGGGCGACGAGTCGGCGTGAGGGTAGTGAGTTTTGAGGCCGGTGACGTTGAGGATCGTTTCCCCGTTCGTCGGCGGCGTCACCTTCGCGCCCGGCGCGGGGGGAATGATCAGGCCGGCAGGCGGAGTCCACTGCGACGGTTCGATCTCTTCCGAGAACAGACAGCGGCTGAAATGAGTCTCGCCGAGTTGGCGCAGGGCGGGGCGCTCGGCGCGGCAGGCGTCGCGGGCGTAGTCGCAGCGCGGCTCAAAGACGCAACCCGGCGGCAGGTTGGCCGGTGAGGGCACACGGCCCCGGATGGGATAAAGGGTGTTGCTGTCTTTGCTTTTGCCGATCTTGGGCAGGCAGCGGATGAGGCCCTGGGTGTAAGGGTGTTTGGGGCTGGTGAAGATTTCGCGCACGGCCGACATCTCCACCAGTTCGCCGGCGTACATGACGCCCACCCGCTCGCACACGCGGGCTACCACGCCCAGGTTGTGGCTGATGAAGAGGATGGCGGTGTCGAAGTCGCGGCGCAGGTCGGCGATGAGGTCGAGCACGGCGGCTTCCACCGTCACGTCGAGGGCGGTCGTCGGCTCGTCCATTACCAGCAGGGCCGGGTTGTTGAGCAAGGCCATGGCGATGACGACGCGTTGTTGCTGGCCGCCGCTGACCTGGTGCGGGTAGCGATCCATCACCTTGCGCGGGTCGGGCATGTAGACGCGCTCCAGCATCTTGAGGCAACGCTCGTAAGCTTCGGCGTGCGAAATGCCGCGATGGACGGTGAGCACTTCCGTCATTTGCTCGCCGATGCGGAGCACCGGGTTGAGCGAGGTCATCGGGTCCTGATAGACCATGCTGATCTGGTCGCCGCGCAGTTTGCGAAGCTCTTCGGCGGAGCGCCCGACGAGGGACTGGCCCTGAAAGTGGATGTCGCCCTTGACGATCTTGCCGTTGCGGCCCAGGTAGTTGACGAGGCCGTAGGCGACGGTGCTCTTGCCGCAACCGGATTCGCCGACCAGGCCCAGCGTTTCGCCGCGATGAATTTCAAACGACACATCGCGGACGGCGTTTACGTCGCCGGCCCGGGTTTCGTAGGCAATGGCAAGGTTTTCAACTTTGATGACAGGTTGGCCCATCTTGGCGGAGGGTCGGGTCATTGAGTGTCCTGTTAGGAAATGAGCTTCTCTTTCTTGAAATGGGCCTAACCCTTCTTCGTTAGTCCATCCGGTTCCTTGTGAAAATGATCAACCCTTCAGAGGCGCTTTCGTTTCACGTCTTTTGGTTTCTGGTAAATTTCCAACCGCTTCAAATCAATAACTGCGCCGACTTGGGTGAGGAAATCCATTCCAATGATTCCATCCATGTCGAAGCCGTAATCCATGGCGCCAACTTCAATTTCAAACTCGCTGGCTTCGAGTTTGCCAAGTGACAGGCGGCTAATTCGTTTGGTGAAAACAAACTCTGCGCCGCCGACGCCGCGAATACGATGAACAACGTCGTCAGTTTCCAATTTCAGGCCGATGGCTAGAACTTTGTCTGCCGAAAAGACAGTGCGCCCCGCGAATGCCCAGCCAGCGCCGCTCAGAAACGTCAAGAGTCTCGCGGGCGGTGTGAAAAATATAAAGTTCGCGTTCCGGCGCTTCGCGATGAAGTTGGGTGTAACCTTTCATGGCAGTCACCGAGTCGGGATAGGCACTCACCACCGACAACTGCTCAAGAATTCGTTTGCCAGCTTTGGAGCGGGCCTTGATGGCTTCAAGCAGAAGCCATTGCTGGGGATAATGGTTGCGGATTTCTTGCCACTTCATGAAGGATGCTCCTGCCGATGTTTGAGGCAATGCGCCCATAATACGCCGGAAGCACGTTGATTGCAACCGGCAATCGTTGCCGGCGATGAGACCTGCCGGGCCTGGCAAACTTAATTCATCATCTTGTCAACCAGACCCGGCAGGTCTTGCCCGCAATTGCCCTGAACCGGCAACGCTGATAAACTTCCGGCGATGAACGCGCAAAACGAATTTGCCCGCCAACTGCCAAGACGCCTCTTGTTCTTCGCCCTCGGTTTCGGGTTGGGGCTGGCGGCCTTTGCCGGCCTGACTCTGGTGGCCGCCCACTTTCAATCGGATTGTGGCATCACGGCGGTGCTGGGCGTGTCGGGCTGTGCGGATGATATTGTGCGCCTGGGCTTCCCGCTGTTGTTTTTGGAGCAGGGCGGCTTTGCCTATCGCGCCAATTTCAACGTGGCGGCGTTTGCGATTGATGTTCTCTTTGCGCTGGGCGTGAGCGGCGGCCTCGGGCTGGCTTGCGGGTGGGCGGCCGGGAAGAGGTAAACGATGATTGTTAGACGCTCTAATCCGCCCGACAACCTTTTCTAACGATTGCCTGGATACCGCTGGGAAGCTCCCGCCGCAGGAACAAAGGTGAAGTGTGAACCAGGCCATCTAGCGGATTAGAGACATCGCCTTCCTCCTGCTTATTTATTAGCCCCTTCCACCACCGCAATCTCCTCCGCCGTCAATTCGTACAACTCATAAACCAGCGCGTCAATTTGCTTGTCGGCGGAATCGATGAGCCTCTGCAGGCGCTCCTGCCCGACGGCGTCTTTGGCTTGAGCCTTGCGCTTGTGCAAGTCCAGCATTTGCTCCACCAGCATTACCATTTGGTCGTGCCGGGCTTTGTCGGCGGGGTCGGAGAAGTTGATGGGGCGGATGGGGAGTCTTCTTGCAGTAGTAAGTGATATGCGAGGGAATAGACGTTGTGCGCCCTTCTCACCAGTAGCACTCACGTAGAAGCCAATAAGCCTTGAGTTCAATATGCCGAGCAAATATGTTGCAGACAATTGAGCAGGGATGATAATTATGACCGCCTTGTTGGATACGTGGACGGTATCGGTAAAAGCACATACCAGGCCCTTGCCGCTAGGAATTTCGCGTATCAGTATTCGGGGCTGAGAACAAAATTCCCAATCTGGCTTGTTGTAGCACCACTCACCATAGGACACATATTCTTTGAAGGTGTCACGAAAGAAATACCGGCCGATGTTCCGCCCACCGGATTCGGGCCAAAACGACCGATTCTTTTTTGTTGGCGCATGGTAAACACGCTCTTCAATTTGTTGCTTTGTGTGCATTGAGTTGTGATAAACCTGCATCCCCAATGTGTATTTGGCAACTGAAGCCAATTCAACTGAAGCCGCCTTTATTTTTCTAATGAGCAGATCCACGTTGGCAGTTGACGACAATTGAATCTGGAACTCGTCGTTAGCGAGCCAGGATGCTGTTGTAACCAGCCTGCTCTGTTGTTGAGCAAGTGCGAGTGTGCCATGATTTGGCAAATTGCTTTTGTCTTCGATTATTTCTATAGCATCATGGGACTTACCCTTTTCAGTAAAGAGAATGATGCTATTCACCGAAACCCGGTTGAAAACTTGGCCCCAAAAGTTCACAATTAGATTTAACCCACCTTCAGTCAACAAATACTTACGCAAATCCCTGCCCGCCGGAATCGTGAGTATTGTGTTGGGAATAATGAATCCAAATCTTCCGCCACGTTTGCTCAAACCGAGTGAGCATTCAACGAAATATCTGTACAAATCAGGCTTGCCAGAAGATAACACGTACTTCTGTCGCAAGTGGTCTTTGCCAATCGCATCATCAATCAATACATACGGCGGATTCCCAATCACACAATCAAACCCGCCCGCCTTCATCGCATCGGGAAATTCCGCCGCCCAATCAAACGGATTCACCCGGCGCAGTTCGTCGTCATCCTTCAGCAGTTGCCCGCTAAAATAATCCGGGCCAATCAAGCTGTTGCCGCATTTGATGTTGCGGTCAAGGTTGGGCAGGGCGCGTTCCTGCAAGAGCGCCAGTTGCTTGCCCAGGGTTTCATCGCTCTCGCCTTCCAGCACTTTGAGCAGAAGACTCAGCTTGGTCACCTCCACCGCCTGCCGGTCAATGTCCACCCCAAAAATATGCTCGACCAGAATTCGCTTCTTCTCGGCAGTGGTCAGCCGCCACGCTTCGCCGTGTGGGCGCACCGCGCCGGGGTGCTTTTCGGGCTGATGCCCGGTGTACCAGTGTTGGTAATAGTCCAAAAGATACTGATACGCGCCAAGCAGAAAAGAGCCTGAACCACAGGCCATATCCAGCACCCGGAAGCCTTTGAGTTGTTTGGGGCTTTGGCCTTCAATCTGCTTGCCCACCGTGTTTTTGACGATGTACTCCACGATGTAAGCCGGCGTGTAATAGACCCCGCCCGCCTTCTTCACTTCCGGCTTCTCTTCCACTTTGGCCTGATGTGAAGCGGTGAGGCGGATCACTTTTCCAAGAAACTGCTCGTAAACGTTGCCCAAAATTTCGGCGGGCAGGACGCTGAACTCATACGGCGATTGCGGGTAATACAGGTCGGCCAGAATGGGGCGCAGGGCTTTGTCGTCAACGGCGAGACGGGGGGTGACGGTGTCGCCGCCTTTTGAAAAGTCGAACAGCCCGGAGTTGTATTTGGCGTCCGCCTTGCGCGAGAGCGCCAGCAATCCGGCATAAATGCCTTCGCCCTCGGCCAGACGTTGCAGTTGGCCGTAGTCTTCAACGCCTCGGTCTTCGGCCATCCGCAAAAAGATGAGGCGGTCAATGAGGCGTTGCACCGCGTCGTTCAGTTCGTCAATGGTCAGGCGCGGGTTGCGCAGGGCGATGTTTTTGGCCAGCGCCTCCCGCCAGCCTTCAATCTCTTTCAGAAACTCGGCGTCCACTTCGGACGTGCCGCGTTTGTTTTTGCCTGCTTGCGCAAACTGGTCAAACGAACCGCCCCACACCGCCTCCCGCGAAAATACGTCCCACACTTCCTGCCAGCGGTCGGCGTATTCTTCGCACGTCAGGTAATTCACCCGCGCCACGCCCGGCTTGTCTTTTTCATTGGGGCGGAGGCGGCAATCGTAGACGGCCAGCTCTTCAAAATCGGTGAGAATCGAGAGCGGCAGTTTGGCGCTCCAGACGTAGCGCCGGAGTTGATAAGCAGGCGCGGCGGCGGTTTTCAAATCCACGCCCGGCTTCTTGGCTTCGACAAAAAACTTGCGCTCGCGCCCGACGCGGAAGGCGTAGTCGGGCGCTTTCCGCGAAGCGTAGCCTTCCATAGCCAGCGAATCTTCGACAATGACTTCGCGGTAGTCGGGCGCGGCGCGCTGGCGGTTCGGCACGTCCCAGTTGAGGGCCATAAACAGCGGGTCAATAAACTCCTGCCGGGCGTGGGCTTCTTTATAAGCCGGGGCAATATACGTGGCCTTGTTGGTGAGAAAGTGCTTCACCAGCCGGGCAACTTCGTCTTTGGATCCCTCGAAAGAAAAAGGCATGGGTTACTCGGCCAGCGCCCCCGGCGCAACCCCCAACAACTTCTGCGTCAACTCTCCGCCTTCGACCAAAATGGCTTGCAGAGCTTCACGCAGGTGCGTATCGGCAACCACCAGCGGCGCGGTGGACTCCCGGCTCTGGTCGGCGGCGATGAGGGCGGCTTTGCGCAGTAACTCGCGAATGAAGGCCGAACTCACTCCAGCCCTTTGCCGTAAAGCGTTAGCAAGCTGTGGCGGCAGTCGGCGTCGGGCAGGGGGAATTCGATGGCCTGATCAAAGCGGCCAGGTCGGGCCGTCAGCGCCGGTTCAAACATGACGGGCCGGTTGGTGCTGAGCAGGAACAGCACGTCGGTGTCTTCCGAGAGGCCGTCCATCTCGTTGAGCAATTCAAAAAGCAGAGGGCCGGCGGCGCTCTCGCGGTCGCGCTCCTGGGCGATCAAATCCACATCTTCCAGCACCACCACCGAAGGCGCGAGCAAACGCGCCAGTTGGCAGGCCTGGGTGACCAGCCCCATCACCCGCCCGGTGAGCAAAATCACCGTGCGGCTCTTCATCTGCGAGAGCAGGTACATGATAGTGAGCGTCTTGCCCGCGCCGGGCGGCCCGTGAAAGAGCAGGCCGCGCTTCACGTGCCGCCCGGCGGCCCGCAATCGCGGCGAAAGTTCCACGAAGCTCAGAGTGTTGCGCTCGATGGTTCTCAACAGGGCCGGCGGCAGAATAATCGAGTCGCGCTCGATCTGCGGCAAGCTGTGAAAGCCGATGCTGTCTGGCCCGTGCGCGCCCAGCGAAAGCACGTGGCCGCGATAGACGTTGTGTTCGTGGGCCAGCCGCCGAATCTCGGAGAGGACTCGTTCGGCCCAGTCCGAGAGCGGGCACAAAACTTCCAGCGTCACGCCCTGCCCGCCAAAGAAGTTCTCGGCGTCGCGCACGAAGATCACCAGCCGCACATCGTGATCGCGAATCAAATACAAGCCGCGTTCCATGCACTGCAAACGTTCGCCGTTCGCCAATTCCACTGAGCGATATTGCACCGGCCCTTCGGCGACGAACTGATACTGCCGCCGGGTTAAAATGGTGGACAGGCTGAAGCCGGGGTAGTCGTGGTCGGTGAGGTAGCCGGCTTGCTCGGCGGATCGGTCGGGGCCGGTGAGAAAGTAGTCAATGGCGATCTGCACGTTCGGCAGGTCTCGGTCAGCAAAACTTTCCTTGACGACGACCAACTGCGTGGGGTCAAGCCCGAGGAAAGCAGTCATCTTGTCGGCCAGCAGAGGCGGCGGCGGTTCGGGCGGGGGAATTTGCGAGTTGACGAACTCAATGAACTTGTGCCAGGATGCGCCGAACTCGGCGGGAGAAAATTCTTCGGGCATAGAAAACCTTTCTGATGGAGCGAAGTATACCAAGTTCTGCGGCGCGTTGTTTTAACAGAACGATGGGCGACAGTGTAGCACAAGAGGAACTTCGCCGCGCTGTGCCGCGTCTACAAAACAGCAACTTGCCACTCGAACCACAAAGCTGACAGGAGATCATCATGATGAGACACAAGCGGTTCTGGTCGCTGATGATGGGTGCGATTGTCTTCGGGCTGGCCGGATGCAGTCAACCTGTTCCAACTATCCCCTTCCTGGATCAGGGGGGAACGCCACTGTCTACGGCCCGGCCGATTGTGGTGACGCCCCTGCTCAAACCAAAAGTGACCATCACCCCGAAATCAACTGCTACGGTTGAGGCGGCGGTTGGTACAACTGCGCCGCCTGCTCTCGCCGGCGATTGGAAAATGTTTGTCAGCCCAAATCTGCAAATAGCGGTAGATTATCCGTCGGACTGGTCGGCAGTTGAACAGGGGGCGGTCGTAACGTTCAAGTCGCCGCAGGGTGGAGTCATTCAGCTTGCTCTGCTCGACACCGGGAATCTTCTGCCGGAGGATTTCGCGCGCGAGAACCAACTGCCAAATACGCGCTGTGAGACTCGCGTGACCGCTAACGGCCTGACGGCGCAAGTGTGCTTCGATACCCTCTCCGGCAGTTACAGCGCCAGCATCCCAATAGAGTTGTCGGACGGGACGAAACAACTTCTCTCACTGGCGTTGTTCAAAGGCGGCGACCGCCAGGTGTTTGAGGCTATGATTGAGTCGGTGCGTCCTGCGCCGTAATCCCTCAACAAAAAGAGCGGCAGGAAGTGTTTCTTCCTGCCGCTCGAAGGGAAACCCGGTTTCACTTGCGCCCACTGCAAGCGCCACAGAGTTTCTTTGACGGGTGCTTACGGCTTGGGGCCGAGGGCAAAGTAAATGTCTTCCTCGACAGCGCCGGTGCCTCGCCCGCGAGTGTCGGCCCAAACCACATAGGGCCGGTTGTCCTTCTGATCCACGTCAACCCACATATAGTCGCCCAGGAAGCCCGCCTGAAGCGGGTTGTTGGCCGGAGTCAGGTTGGGCATGGAGCCGGTGGTGAGACGCTTGAAGGATACGCTGGGTGACTTGGAAGCCGGGTGCTTGATCTTGGCCAGGGTGATGTCATTGCAACCGGTGAACTCGCAGTTGCCAAAGGAGCGGTCGTAGTAAGCGACCCAGAGCGCCTTGCCGTCGTGGGTCACTTCGCTCCACGGCTGCCACTGAGCGCTGCCGGCTGGCGTGATCTGGAACGTGCCGCTCCAACCTGCGCCGCCGTCGGTCGAGAAGGCGTAGAAGACGTCGTTGTCGCAGGGCGGGGTGGCCGTTGCCGCCGAGCCGGTGCATGTTCCGCCGCCGTTGCGGAAGTCTGACCAGACGGTGTAGAGATTGTTGTCCTCGTCCACAGAAATGGATATCGAGGTGAACTCCGGCACGCGGTAGCCGTTGGGCGGCAGGCACTGGCGGAAGGCAGGGCAACCAGCGGGGCTGGGGCCGGTGGGATGATTGTCAATCAGGTCGCCCACTTTGACCGGAGCAGTCCAACTGGAGGCAAGCGAGCAATTCGCGCTGGCCGGGCAGGAGACCATCATCACTTGATTGACGCCGACAAGCGGCGTGTTGCCGTTGCCGAAAGCCACATAAATCGTGCCGTCGTCCCCGACGATCGGATGTGAGCCTTGATCCTGATCACAGGCATTTGGATCAGCCTCGCCGCTGAAGACTCCGCAGTCCGTAGCGTTCGAGCCGTTGATTTCGATGCCCGCCGACCAGGTTGCGCCGCCGTTGGTGGATTGGCTGAAGAAGATGGGACTGTGGGCGCCAACACCAGCGCCCGTATCAAAGTCAAACCGCGTCCAGGTAGCATAGACATTGTTCTTCTTCGGGCTACCCATGTTGTCGTCGGCGACGATGAATTCCTTGTCGTGGAAGACGTTGGGGTTGTTGTCGCTGGCGACCACGCCCAACGGAAAGTCCCGGTATTCCTGGAAGGGGAGCGCCGCCGGGGTGTGGAAGAACGTGCCGCCGGTGTCGGCATTGGCTTTGGCTACGACAAAGGCGCTGGCCGCCGAGTTAATGTCGAAGATGACGCCGGCAATGTAAGCGTTGCTGTCGGCGTCGAAGGTGACAGTGGGATCGCTACAGGCATCAGAAGTGTGGCCGTCGGCCATAATGAACTGCCAGAACGGTGGGACGTAGTCGCCCCAACTCCGGCCACGGTCGAACGACCAGGCATAGCTGCAATGGTTGAAGCCGATGCGGCTGTCGTTTGCGCCCGCGATTAAGTGCCGGTTGTCATTCGGGTCAATGGCGATCACTTCTTCGGCCTGGCGGCGGAGTGAGCAGTCCTGGTTGACGCGGATGTTGCGCCGCCCATCGCCGGTGAAGACATTCTGGCATCCCTGAGTATTGCTTCGGCTGAGCGCCGACCCGCCCTTGTCATCGTCAGAGCCTTGCCCCGCGCTCTGAATAGCGGCGGCGACTCGATCTTCAAACACGCCGGTCTGTTCGAGTATGGCATACATCGCCCCCGACGATAGTTGCTGTTCGTATTTCGCCGGCGTCGCGTAACCCAGTTCGACATTCAACGCATGTTGCAGGACGTTGTTCCGCAAGGCCTCTGAATAAGCCCGGCGCACTGTTTGCGGCCCGAAGAGGCTGGCCACAAGAATTGCCACGATTCCTAACGCCAGGAACGGGCGAATATTCGATTTCATATTTTCCCTCCTCAAACTTATGTGTAGAATTCGGCCAATGTGCATACGGTTGTGGGCAACCTGCCTGATCTGCGGGCTAACTTGATAGGCCTCACCTCCTTCAGCCTGAGTTACCGTCCCCAGGCTAACAATTCGTAACGGGCGGCCCCGGCGTTAGGCGAGTTCACACAAATTTCAAAGGTGTAAGTGTCTTCGCCGACGATGCCGCTGGGGGAAGATTCGAACCAATCCCCGAAGTTGACAACGGTGTTCTGGTTATCGTACAGAACGGCGGCAATGACCAGATAATCTTCCAGATCATTGCCGGAGTTTTGCAAGTCTGCCGAGACGCAGTAGGCATTCTGCCGGTTTTGTTGCCTGGCGGCCAGAAATTCGAAGTCCGTGCGCGGCGGATCATTGCTCAACTGGGTTTCGGCGCGCAGGTTGTAGCTGGCGACGTTTTGAATGCCGTCAACAACCAACTGGAACGGCATCCGCCCGTCGGCAGGAACGACATCGCTGGCCCAGTAATCGGTGAGGTCGCTGTCGTCGGCAACCACCTGGCCCTGAGCATCGTAGAAAGTTCCAGTGATGTGCAATATTTTCCGGGCAACGCCGGTGTTGTTGACCAGATTGCCGAATATCAGCAGTTCGTCGGCCCCGCTTTGGAGTCGCGCGTTGTCAAACGACAAACCGGCGTCAGTCGGCCTGGGGGTGGGGCGCTGAAAGGTGGCGCTCGGGGTGGCGGTCAACTCGGTGGTGGGGCTGGGTGTCCAGGTGAAAGTCGGGGCTACAGTGTCTTGAGCAGGAGAGGTGTTCGGAGGGGTGAAGGTCGGGCTGGGGGCGGCGTTTGTCGGCGTGAAAGTTGCGCTTGGAAAGTTCGTGTAGGTTGGCGTGCTGGTGAAGGTGAGGGTTGCGGTAAAAGCAGGGCTGAAACTGGGGGTGAATGAGGGGGCGAGGCCGGTGGAGGAGAGTGTTGTGGATGTCGGCGGGGCAATGGTCGGCAGGGCGGCGGCGGCCACTGGAACGGCGGTTGGAAGGTAAGGCGTGGCGAGACTCGATTGAGGAGTCGGGGGGGCGGTTGAAACAGGCGATGAGCTATATACGATTCCTATCACGGCAATAGCCCCGTAAATAAAGATCGAAACGGCAAGCGTGATGATGACCCAAACCGCTAAAGGAAGTGAAGGCTGGGCCGCTCTGGGTTGCTCTTGGCCCTTGTTGTTTGGCTGTAGGCGACGCATCAGCGAAACCAGAAACTGGTCATATCTGTTGACAGTTGGCCCGTTATATTTGGTTGTTTATCAATTTGGACTTTGGCGGTAGTAATTATAGCAAAAAATCGGTCAGCTTTTGGTAAATATTTGTGACGTGGTTAGTACTCAAGAGGGGGTCTAGCCTAAAACTTTGCGCATGTGCCTGACAAACTCCTTTACGCCTTCTACCGGCTTTTTGCCGCTGGCGGCTTTGATAATGGCCGAGCCGATGATGACGCCGTCGGCGAATTGGCCGACTTCGACGGCCTGGGCCGGGGTGCTGATTCCAAATCCAACCGCCACTGGAACACTGGCCGCCTCTTTCACCCGCCCCACAAACTCCCTCAGTCCTCCGGCCACGCCCGACCGTTCACCCGTCACGCCCGTCACCGAAACCAGATAGAGAAAGCCGCTGGCGCGTTCGGCAACTTTTTTGATTCGCTCCGGCGTCGAAGTGGGCGCGAGCATATAGATCAGCGACAGGTCGTGTTTGCGGCACTCGCCTTCAAGCTCGTCTGCTTCCTCCAGTGGCAGGTCGGGGACGATGAAGCCGTCTGCCCCGGCAGAGGCGGCGTCACCGGCGAACCGGGCCAGGCCGTAAGCGAAGATCGGGTTGTAGTAACCCATTAACAGAAGCGGAACGACCACGCCGCGCCGCCTCAGTTCAGTCGTCATCTGCAAACATTTGGCGACGGTGACGCCGTTCTCCAGCGCCACTTGCGTCGAATGTTGAATCACCGGGCCGTCAGCCAGCGGGTCGCTGAACGGCAGACCGAGTTCGATGAGGTTGGCCCCGGCTTCGGCGGTGGCCTGGACGCAAGCCAGCGACGTTTCGGGATCGGGATAGCCGAGCGTGAGGTAGGGCATGAGGGCGGGGCGAGGGGTGAAGGCGGCAGCGATGCGAGACATTGGAGAGAAGAGATTAGAGAATTTGGAGGATTGGAGAATTCTCCAATCCTCTATAAACTCTTCATGACAGTGTCAAGGTCTTTATCGCCCCGGCCCGACAGATTGACGACGATGATCTGATCGGGCAACATCGTCGGAGCGCGCTTGAGGGCTTCGGCGACGGCGTGCGAGGATTCGAGGGCGGGGATGATGCCCTCGGTTCGGCAGAGAGTCGAGAAGGCGGCTAAGGCTTCTTCGTCGGTGGCCGAGGTGTAGAAGGCGCGTTCGTTGTCGTGAAGGTAAGAATGTTCGGGGCCGACGGCGGCATAGTCCAGTCCGGCAGAGATGGAGTGCGTTTCGGCGATTTGGCCGTCGGGCGTTTGCAGAACGAAGGTCTTTGCTCCGTGCAAAATGCCAACGCGGCCCACGCGCGGATCGCCAAAACGCGAGGCGTGTCTGCCGCTGGCGATTCCCTCGCCGCCGGCCTCCACGCCGATCATCTCAACATTCTCGTCGGCGATGAAATCGTGAAACAGGCCAATCGCGTTCGAGCCGCCGCCGACACAGGCGATCAGCGTGTCGGGCAGTCGCCCGGTCTGCTCCAAAATCTGCGCCCGCGCTTCGCGCCCGATGATGGATTGAAAGTCGCGCACCATCGTCGGGT
The DNA here is from genome assembly GCA_016197225.1 of Chloroflexota bacterium. Taxonomy (NCBI): domain Bacteria; kingdom Bacillati; phylum Chloroflexota; species Chloroflexota bacterium. The sequence continues at coordinate 34,121 of JACPWC010000013.1, read as the reverse complement.
AGGGGTGCGGGCCGAGCGCCGAGCCGAGCAGGTAGTAGGTGCCGCCCACGTTTGTCACCCAGTCGCGGATGGCTTCGTTGATGGCGTCCTTGAGCGTCTTCGTGCCGCTCTCCACGCCGCGAACTTCTGCGCCCAACAGTTTCATGCGAAAGACGTTGGGCTGTTGCCGGGCCATGTCCACCGTGCCCATGTAAACAATGCACTCCAGGCCGAGCAGAGCGCAGGCGGTGGCCGTCGCCACGCCGTGTTGCCCCGCGCCCGTCTCGGCGATGATGCGCCTTTTGCCCATGCGTTTCGCCAACAGGGCTTGCCCCAAAGCATTGTTGATCTTGTGCGCGCCGGAGTGCGCCAGGTCTTCGCGCTTGAGGTAAATTTGCGCGCCGCCCAATTGCTGGCTGAGTCGTTTGGCGTAAGTGAGCGGCGTCGGGCGGCCAACATAAGTTTCGAGCAAATGTTGAAACTCACGATGAAAAGACTTGTCAGCCTGCGCTTCGCCGTAGGCCGCAACAAGCTCGTCGAGCACGGGCATCAACGTCTCTGGCACAAACTGGCCGCCGTAAGGGCCGAACTTGCCGGGGGAGTTAGAGTGAGGAGTTAGAATTAGAGACATCCTTTGCCGCCTTGATGAATGCAAATACTTTCGCCCGGTCTTTCACTCCCGGAGCCGTCTCGACGCCTGAGGCCACGTCCACGCCCCACGGTTGGACGCGGCCAATTGCCAGGGCGACGTTGTCCGGGGTGAGACCGCCGGCCAGCAATAACCGGCATTGCTTCGCCAGTTGAGCCGCCAGTGTCCAATCGGCTGTTTTCCCCGTTCCACCGAAATGACCGGCGGCGTGAGCGTCGAAGAGAAGTAATTGGTAATTGGTAATTGGTAATTGGTGGTTGCGTATTGCTTTGAACCCGCGCTCGCCCATCGCATGTAAAACGTCCTCCGACTCGTCGCCGCTCAACTGGGCCAGGTCTAAGCCGCACTCGTCCAGCGCCGCCTTCATCGCCGCCGCCGATTCGTTGACGAACACGCCGACGAGCACGGGCGGCTTGGGCAGATCGCGTAAAGCCGATGCAATCTGGCGCGCCCTCTCTCGCGAGAGATAGCGCGGGCTTTTCGGATAAAAGTTCAGCCCGATGAAGTCGGCCCCGGCTTCAGCGCACATCAGAGCATCGTTGATGGTGGTGATGCCGCAAATCTTGACCTTCACGTATTTTCATATTTCGTATTTCGTATTCCGTAGAAGGTTACGGAATACGCACTACGCAATACGCCCCGCCAACTCTCTCACCTTCGCCCCCACATCCTCCGCCCGCACAATTGCCTCGCCCACCAGCACCGCGTCCACACCCAGGCCGCAAACGTCCTCACGCACGCGGATGCCGCTCTCGGCTACAACGGCAACGCCCGGCGGGAGCAGAGGGCGCAACCGGCGCGTTGTGTCCAGGCTCACGGAAAAGTCGCGCAAGTCGCGGTTGTTGATGCCGATGAACGTAGCGCCACAACTCAGGGCGCGCACCAGTTCGTGATAGGTGTGAACTTCCACCAGCGCCGCCATGCCCAGATGGCGAATCCGGCTCTGAAACGTTAGTAGTTCGTGGTCGCTCAACTCGGCGACGATGAGCAGAACTGCGTCCGCGCCCGCCGCTCGCGCTTCGTAAACCTGATAGGGATCGCAAATGAACTCTTTGCGAAGCAGTGGCACGCCGAGATTCAAATTGGCAATTTGACGAAGGTAACTGAGCGAGCCGCCAAAGTATTTCTCGTCGGTCAACACCGATATGGCGGTTGCCCCGTTGGCGGCGTAGGTTTGCGCCAGCCGGATCGGGTCGAAGTCGGCGACCATCACGCCTTTCGACGGCGATCCTTTTTTTACTTCGGCGATCAGCGCCGGGCGGTGGGCGGCTTTGAGTGCGGCCAGGAAATCAAGTGGTGGTCGAACCGTCTCAATCTGCCGCCGCAACTCGATCATCGGCACGCGCTTCTTCTGCTCTGCTACCTCAGCACGCTTGTGGGCAAAGATTTCCGAAAGGATAGACATTTCTTTCACCGCGAAGACGCAAAGAACGCAAAGAAAACCAAGAAAAAACTTAGCGGCCTTCGCGCCTTCGCGGTTAGCCCTTCCTCAGTTCGCTAGACAGTTTGACCAGCGCTTCCATCTTCGCCAGGGCCGCGCCGCTTTCGAGGGCTTGGCGGGCTTCGGCTAGGCCGTTCGCCAGGTCGCCGCTGTCGGCGGCGATGGCGGCGGCGGCGTTGAGCAGAACCACGTCCTTCAAAGCGCCATTGCTCTCGCCACTCAACACTTGCCGCATTATCTGCGCGTTCTCTTCCGGTGAGCCGCCTTTGAGATCGCCCGGCCCGGCGCGGCGCAAACCAAGCGACTCCGAATCAAGTTCAAATGTCGTCACTTGGCCGTCTTTGAGATGGCTAACTTTATTCGGGCCGGTCGTCGTCAACTCGTCGAGGCCGCCGTGACCGTGCACCACAAACGCCGCTACCCCGCCAAGCTCGCCGAACACTTTGGCAATCGTCTCGGTCAGCGCCGGGTCGTACACGCCGATCAGTTGTTGGCTCGCGCCTGCCGGGTTGGTGAGCGGGCCGAGCACGTTGAAGATGGTGCGCTGGCCCAACTCCTTGCGCGGGCCGACGGCGAATTTCATAGCTGGATGAAACCTGGGCGCAAACAAGAAGCCGATGCCGACTTCGTCAATGCACTTCGCCACTTGCTCCGGCGTCAGTTCCAGGCTCACGCCCAACGCGCTCAACACGTCGGCGGAACCGCAGGCCGACGAGGCGGCGCGGTTGCCGTGCTTGGCGACCTTGCGCCCGGTTCCGGCGACGACGAAGGCCGCCGCCGTGGAGACGTTGAACGTGCCTGCCCCGTCGCCGCCGGTTCCGGCGGTGTCGAACAAGGGTTGGCCGCCACTGCGAGACGGCGCCACCTTGGTGGCGTGCGCCCGCATTGCCCGGGCGCTACCGGTGATCTCGTCCACCGTTTCGCCTTTCATCCGCAAGGCAATCAAATAGCCGCCAATTTGGGCCGGGGTGGCCGTGCCGCCCATGATGTCGGTCATGGCGCTTTCCGCTTCGGCCTGAGTCAAATTCTCGCGGCGGAGAAGTTTGGGGAGGACGGTTTTGATCATGGCGAACAAGTCAAGCAGTCTTGTAGTCGAGTAGTCAGGTAGTCGGATGGCTCGTTGCCCGGCCACTTGACTACTCGACTACTTGACCATCTGACTACCCGACTAACTCCAGAAAGTTTTTCAACAGCACCTTCCCGCCCTCCGTCAAAATACTTTCCGGGTGGAACTGCACGCCAAAGGTCGGGCCTTCTTTGTGGCGCAAGGCCATCACTTCGCCTTCTTTGGTAAAGGCTTGCGCTTCGAGGCAGTCGGGCAGTGGCTCTTCGACGATGAGCGAGTGGTAGCGAGTGGCGTTGAATGGCGACGGCAGGCCCTCGAACAAACCTTGCCCGTGGTGGTAGATGGGCGACGTTTTGCCGTGCATGAGCCGGGGAGCGCGGCTGACCTTGCCGCCAAAGACAGCGCCGATGCACTGATGACCGAGACACACCCCCAGCACCGGAATCTTGCCGGTGAAGTAGAGAATGGCGTCGTTGGAGATACCGCCGTCATTCGGGTCGCCGGGGCCGGGGGAGATGACAAGGTGGGAGGGTGACAGGGTGACAAGGCGATTGAGTGTCACTTGGTCGTTACGAAAGACGGTCATCTCCGTGCCCAGTTCGCCAAAATATTGAACCAGGTTGTAAGTAAACGAGTCGTAGTTATCAATCATCGCAATCATGCCCAATCTCCAATTCTCTAATCTCCAATCTCTCTTCACTCACTCTCCCCAAAAATATCCACCGTGTCCTGATACAACTCGGCTACGTAGCCCAGCCCTGCCGCCTCGCGCGCCAGCAACATCGTCTCTTTGGCCTCGGCCTGCATCCGGCGGATGCCGTTGGCGATCACGTCCTGCAGGAGCAGTGGCCGCGTCATGTAGTGGGCGCGGCGCTCGCGGAACGGATCGAGGAAGGCGTTGAGGGCCTGGGCGAGTTTGGCTTTCACTTCCACGTCGCCCACTTTGCCGTTGCGATAGCGTTCTTTCAAATCGGCCACTTCGTCTTTGTTCGCGTTGAAGGCGTCGTGATAGATGAAGACCGGGTTGCCCTCGACCGTGCCGGGGTCGGTGGCGCGCAGACGGTTAGGGTCGGTATACATGACCTTCACTTTGGCCTCCACTGTTTCGGCGTCATCTGAAAGATAAATTGCGTTGTTCGCCGACTTGCTCATTTTGGCGCTCCCGTCCGTGCCGACGAGCGTCGGCACTTCGCCCACCAGCGCCTCAGGTTCGGGGAAGACGGGCGCGTACAGCAGGTTGAAGCGGCGGGCGATCTCGCGGGCCAGTTCGACGTGCGCCTGATTGTCTTTGCCGACCGGCACGATGTTGGCGCGTGGAAGCAGAATATCCACCGCTTGCAAAACGGGGTAGCCCAGCAAACCAAACGGCATCGTGTCCAGGTTGGCGTCGCGAGCCATGTCTTTCAGCGAAGGCAATCGTTCAAGGCGCGGCACGGTGACCAGCATCTCGAACAGCAGGTTGAGTTCGTAAGTTTCGGGGATGGCCGACTGGACGAAGATGGTGGAAAGCTCCGGGTCAATGCCGACGGCTAAATAGTCCAACACGATCTCGCGAATGTAGCCGGGGATTTCGCGGATGAAGTCGCGCTCCGGCCTCGTCGTCAGCGTGTGTAAGTCGGCGATGATGAAGAAGGCTTCGTACTCATGTTGTAGTTTGATTCGATTGGCAAGACTGCCCACGTAATGGCCGAGATGGAGCCGGCCGGTGGGGCGGTCGCCGGTAAGAAGACGGGGTTTGGTCATGGTCGTTTTGTCGCTTGGTCTGGTGGTCGAGTAGTCGAGTAGTCTGTTCGACTATTCGACTACCTGACCACCCGACTTTAGAAAGATTCTTCGGCCAACTCAACAGCTTTAATAAGCGCCCTGGCTTTGTTCATCGTCTCTTCGTATTCCTTCGCCGGATCAGAGTCGGCGACGATGCCGGCCCCGGCCTGCACGCTCACTGTCTGGCCGCGCATGAGCAAGGTGCGAATGGTGATGCAGGTGTCCATCGAACCGTCGAAGCCGATGTAACCCACCAGGCCTGCGTACGGCCCGCGCGCTTCGCCCTCAAGCCCGGCGATGATTTCCATGGCCCGCACTTTGGGCGCGCCGCTCACCGTGCCTGCCGGAAACGTGGCGCGGATCAAATCGTAAGCATCGCGCCCTTCGCTCAGTTCGCCGGTGACGTGCGAGACAATGTGCATCACGTGCGAGTAGCGTTCAACCGTCATCAGTTCCGACACTTTCACCGAGCCGTATTTGCAGGCCCGTCCGATGTCGTTGCGGCCCAGGTCCACCAGCATCACGTGCTCGGCGCGCTCTTTAGGGTCGGCTAGCAGGTCGGCCTCGTGGGTTGCGTCCTCGGCAGGCGTCCGGCCACGGGGGCGAGTCCCGGCGATGGGGCGCACCGTGGCGGTTGCCCCTTCGAGTCGAGTGAGAATTTCCGGCGAGGCGCCGATTAGATGCAACGGCTCGCCGGCCAGAGCGCCAAAGTCGAAGAAGAACATGTACGGCGACGGATTGAGCCGCCGCAAACTGCGATAGATGTCGAACGGTTTAGCCGCCGTCTGCCGGGATAGCCGTTGTGACAGCACCACCTGAAAAATGTCGCCGGCCGCGATGTGCTCCTTCGCTCGCAGAACACTCGCCTCAAATGCCTCTCGGGTGATGTTTGATCGCGTTCGCGTCTCTCCTTTCTCCGTGAATGGGAGTTTGGGTGCCTGGGTTTTTTGGGGAGTGGCAGCTTTTATCTTTTCGGCCAGCGCACCCAGCCGCGCCTCAGCCTCCTCTCGCTCCTCTGTCGAGACCGTCGTCATCAACAGCGTCCGCCCTCGCGCATGATCAAATGCTACCACCGTGTCGGCCAGCAGGAAGATGCCATCTGGCAGATCGGCTTTCGGCAAATCAAACGTCGGCTCAAAGAACTGGACAGTCTCGTAACCGAGATAGCCGACCATGCCGCCGAGGAAGCGCGGCAGGTCTGGGGCGTGCTCGACGGCGTAATCGGCCAGCTCGGCGCGGATTGATTCGAGAGGGTCAACGTTGCTTGGTAATTCGTAATCGGTAATTTGGCCGCCCGCGTGTCGCTCAATCGTCCGCCCGCGCAGAACGAGCGCAACCTTCGGCTCGACGCCGATGAACGAATAACGCGCCACCTGCTCGCCGCCGGTCACGCTCTCCAGCAAAAACGACGGCCCGCCGCCCGCCGCAAGTTTAAGGTAGACTGAGACAGGCGTTTCGAGATCGGTGGGCAGTTCGCGGGCGACGGTGACGTGCGTGGAAAAGTCAGAGTGGTGAGTTAGAGTGGGTTGAGCAAGCACCATAGTATTGCCTCTTCAGAGCACGGATTCTCAGAATGAACAGATCGCGATCCGCCTCTTCTGGAAATCCGTGCTTTTGCGAGAATCAAAAAGACTGCTTCCATCTTTTGGGACGAAAGCAGTCTTCCGTGGTGCCACCCAGTTTAGGTCGGTGGGATACATAAACAAAAATCTGCCGACGATGCGACAGATTTTGCGTAGGCCAGCCTCACTTTTTGCGGGCACAGCCTTTTATGGCGATACCCTCTGCCCTGATAACGGTGGCGTCTCCGGCGGCGGCTACTCAGCTTCACAGCTTTTTGCCTTGCAACTCTGAGGGCCATTCCGCGTCAGCGTGGGCGTCGGGCTTCCACCAACTTCTGTCCGACTCTCTATGCCTCGTTTCGGCGCATACTCGTCCTCTTCGACGTTTTTGGTTTATGTGGTTGACGGCACTATAACAAAAATCGCCGCCTGAAGTCAAGGCTTAATCATCGTCGGCTCCCACAGTCTTTGCCGCTAATCCACAATTCACAATGCACAATGCCAACCCGCGAGCCTGTTTTGAAATTCAGAAATTGTAGGGCGAATTGCCAATTCGCCCTACAGAAATCGGCCAAAACTCGATTTGTCAAACAGGCTCTGAGGGTTGGTTGAATATCAAGTTGTGGTTACATAGGCGGCAGTAAGCCCAACTGCCCCAACAGGCTGGCCATATCCCAGAAATTCCAGGCGCGGGCCACTTTGCCTTCCCGGAACTGATAGGTGACACTGCCCGACACTGTCCCCTTTTTGCCGGTGGGCGGGATAGCGCCGCCTGAAGGTGTAGGGAGCGGCCCGGTGTGTGTGCCGGTGCCTATCCAATGTAGCACAACATAGTCACCCTGGCTGAGAGTGAGCGTCACCTCAAAATGCAAATCAGGGAACGCCGTCAGAAAACCCTGGTTTTGCATTTTTACCTGCTCTCTGGTCATCGGGCCAGGCGCGCCTGGCCCCTCGGCCCGATAATCGTCGGTGACGATCCCATCAGCCCAGTCCAAATTGTGGGCATTGAAGTTGTCGAAAAACATCTGCGCAATTTTGACGTTCTCTTGCTCTGACATTGTGTGTTTCCTTTCCGACCGGAGTTCAGCCGGTCACCGGCCTTGTAGGCCACTTGATGGATGTTGCATCTCAGTTTGACGATCATGTTCGTTCGATGGTTGCCTCCCTTCTGTGTCCCGGTGGGCGGAAAACAAAAAACCGCCCCCGACGTTTCACTCAACGTCAGCGGACGGTTTGATTGGGCCAACTGCCTGCCCAAAGCTCACGTTATTGCTCCCAAACTAAACGCTACAACAGAGAGCGGTAGAGGCTTCACAAAACAGTTGGGCAAAACTATAACCCGCTCCCACAGATCATATTACTCCTCTTTGGCCGTGAGGCGCAAGCATTTTTCAGAATCAGTGGCAGGGCATAAAACAAATATCACGACGAAGAGCCTGCGATAAAGCGGCAGAAAAAAATAACAAACGCCTGCTGGCGGTTGCCAACAGGCGTTTGGAGCCGGGTCTTCTAATTGAACTTGAAGTTTGCCCGGTAGCATTAATTTTTTTTTTTTACCGATTTGCTACGCGGCACCACACATCCCAATCCTGACCCGGCCCCAGGGTGCCCGGCGCCCGACGTTGGTCACCGCCCACCCATCTCACCGGCCTCCCATTGTTATCGAAGACTCCAATGGACAGGTCAACGTGGATCTCGGCGATCCCGTTTCTCATCACCGGCCACTCACTGACCGGTGGATAAGTGACCGTCAATCTTAGATTGCCAGTTTGTCTCACCCGGTATTGCTTAATCAGGATGCGGCCTGTGTCAGTGACGTATTCGACTCTCACCCAGCCTACCAGACTCCAGTTGTTGGGGATGCCCGTCGTCCAGATCACATCGGAAGCGATCACCCGGTCAGTGTCGCTGGCCGTATTGTTCTCCGGCGTCGGGTCGGGGCCGTGAGCGCCATCGTCGGCGACGGTAGCGGCGTTGGTGATCGTCGCCGGTGGCCGGCAACCAGAGTAATGTTCCGGCGTGGAGAAGGTAATGCGGAGGCCACTGCCTCGAGGGTCTTCCCAGGTTCTCGTATCGCGGATGCGGGCTGTCGAGCTTCCACCAGGGAGCATATCAGTTACCTTAACGGTGACGGTGCGAGTGACGCTGGCCCCGGCGGCCAGGTCGAAGACGGGCCAGGTGACAAGGCGCCCCGAGGCGGTTCCGCCATCGCTGGCGGCGACGAACCTTGTCAGCGTTGGCAAGGTGTCGGCGACAATAACGCCGGTAGCCGCCTGAGCGCCGACGTTGCTAATGGCGAGAGTGTAAGTCAGGGTTTCACCCGCCCGGGCAGTGTCGTGGCCGTCGCTCTTTTCTATCACTAAATCAGGGGGCGACTCGATGTCGTCGTTAGTGACAGTGCAGGTCTTGGTCTCACCAATGGCGATCGTGCCAGTGCAATCCACCGAGAACGATGCGGTGTAGCCACTCGGCCCGCTCTCTGTCACATTGTAATTACCGACATCCAAAGCCACCATCGTGCCGGGTGATTCTGCGCCAGGGAACGAAGGCGGGTTGACGTTCGTGCCAGTCACGCTCATCGTGAAGTCAGCGGCTACTGCCGTGCCGCCGTTGTCGTTGATTACATGCTTGACGACGATCAGCGTCGGTTGGATGTCGTCATTAGTGACAGTGCAGGTCTTGGTCTCGCCGACGGCGATCGTGCCAGTGCAGTCCGCCGAGAAGCTGGCGGTGTCGTCATTAGTGACAGTGCAGGTCTTGGTCTCGCCGACGGCGATCGTGCCAGTGCAGTCCGCCGAGAAGCTGGCGGTGTAGCCGTTCGGCCCACTTTCGCTGACACTATAACTTCCAGCGTCGAGCAGGAGGGTTGTGCCTGGCAACTCACTGCCGGGGAACGATGATGGGTTGACATTGACGCCGGTCACATTCATCGTAAAGTCAGCGGCTACTGCCGTGCCGCCGTTGTCGTTGATTACATGCTTGACGACGATCAGCGTCGGTTGGATGTCGTCATTAGTGACAGTGCAGGTTTTGGTCTCGCCGACGGCAATCGTGCCAGTGCAGTCCGCCGAGAGTGACATGGCATAACCGCTTGGGCCAGTTTCGCCGACACTGTAGTCGCCAGCGTCAAGCATGATGGTTGTTCCGGAAGCCTCCGCGCCGGGGAACGAGGCCGGGCTAACGTTCGTACCGGTCACACTCATCGTGAAGTCGCTCGCCACTGCCGTGCCGCCATTGTCGTTGATCACGTGCTTGACGACGATCAGTTTTGGCTTCTGAATGACCTCTATGGCGATAACGAGATTGTCAAGCGCATCTATCAAATCCGCCCTCGGGAACACCTTCAGGGTACGGATGCCGCTGCCGCTGACTGTAGGCTTACATATCCCCTCGGTGAATTGAGGTGGAGGGTTGGGATTTGGTGTGTTGGAACAGAGCACCTGATTTTCGTCTACAAGATTCCCGGCGGCGTCGAAGGCCTGCATTCTGAGACGATCGCCGTCCACGTCATCAATGCGCGTGTACCCTTCGATGCTCGCCGAACTGGCAGGAAAATCTAAACTAACGGTTAGCACTTCGTTCCGACCGAGTGTGGGTGCTCGGCAGTTCACGGGATCTGCTTCTGCCGCTGTAAAGGTTACGAGATAGTTTGGAGACGTGCCGGAAGTATATCCTGGATAACAAGTGAGCCTTGAACCGGTGAAGTAGACCGGCGTGATGTGGACCCCCCAGGCTGCGTACTGTTCGCCAATCAGGGTGCGGTCGGGGATTGGGTTCCCCGTCGCGTCCCGGTCGAAATCAATGATGAGCGGATTGAGCAACTGCGTGGTTATAGGAATATTGAACAGGTTATCCGCCGGGTTCTGGAATGTCGCCGTCAAAGCCGCGCCGAACTCCGCCGCAAAGTTCGCCGGATTCGGAATGTGGTAGACGCTATCGAAGAACAGCTTTGGGGATTGGCTGAAACCGGTGTTGCCGCTAAACACCGGGCCGGGGAATGTACTTCCGGAAAGCGAAGTGAGATTCACCACGCCAAAGCCGTAGGGATTGCCTCCACCCTCGCCACTGGGGTCGCCGATGGGGATCCCGTTGATGTCGGTCAGGAACCAGTTGAAGGAGAGGATCTCGCCCGGGTCGAAATCATCCACTGTAATGACGAAGCCATCCATGACGTTAGGACCATTGTCAATCGTCTCGATGACAACCGAGTTCGGGTCGCTCAGATTGGTGAAGTCCATGAAAGAGATTTCCGGGTCGCCGGGCTGGAGAGGTATACCCGAAGCAAAACCAATCAGGTCAATCCCTGGCACGGTAGTTCCCGCGCTCCATGAGATCGCAGTGGCGGTGCTGGAAGCCACCGTCCAATCGTTCGGCGGGTTCACGTTTCCCGGAATGGGGTCGTTGTCGAGCCGGCCATTGCCGTTGATGTCCTCGCCCGGATCGAGCAGGCCGTTTCCATTGGCGTCTTCCAGATCAGCGTCATTAATCGTTCCATCTCCATTGACATCCAGCAATACGAGAGGCCGCCCGTCTGCATCAATATCCGCGCCCGCAAAAAACGGGGCGCTGCCGCTCACGGCGCTTGTACCCTCGTCCAGCGCAATGTAGACGCCGAAGGCCTCGCCGTTCGACCAGTTCAAGACCTCGAACTCGAAACGGAATTTATCGTTGCCAGGGTCACCCGCCACCCGCTGAATGTCGGTGATGCGGAAACAAAAGACAGGGATGTTGGATTGACTCGGTACCGGGTCGGCCAGAGCGCGGCCTACGCTGGCGAACGCCAATGTTGCCACGACAATGAGGACGATCCCTCGTCGGGCATTGGCTAAATTTTGGGGGTGTAATTTGTAGGCAAACATGGACATCCTCCTTGACTTGAACGAAAAGCCAGTCATTTGGAGGGGCGATGTGACCCGCTATAGGCTGGCAATAACAAACAAAAACCGTCCCCTGGCGCATACCTGCGCTAGTGAGACGGCTTCTTTTACAACAGTATCCCTGTCTTGCTGAACATGTTGTTGCTCCCAAAGAGCCAAACTGAACATTAGGGAGAGGATGGGAATAGTCAGGCAGTCACATACTCCGCCTAGAATTCACCATTACAGGGTCACAATACTCCAATTTTGCATGAAGAGTAAATGTTACCTAAGTAGTAGCAATACACTATGAAAAGCTCGTAATGGGGAAATAAAAAACGCCTGCTGGCCGCCGCCAGCAGGCGTTTGGAGCCGGGTCTTCTATTTGAACTTGAAGTTTGCCCGGTTATCGCGTCTTCAGCCGTGTTGCCGCAGCTAACTGTTCTCGCGAGATTTATTTTGCGAGTGCCTTTATTAGTCTTGATCGTTGCTCTCTCTAAGACTGCATCAAATATTTAACGCAAAGCCGCAAAGCCGCAAAGAAAACCGGCTTACTCCCTGGCGACTTTGCGCCCTGGCGTTGAATCTTTTCTGCCCAAGCCGCACGGTGATAGTATTCCACTTCAGCAATTCCCGCAACTTTCCTTTCGGCGAAAACAAAAGCGGGGCCTGCGTCTCTTGACGCAGACCCCGCCTGAGAAAACAAGCTTGGGGCTGTGATGCTTACACGACGGATTCGCGTTTCGAATTCATGACCGCCCACGTCAACGCGGCCATCAGAACCACGCCGACGACGACCGTCCACACGTTGATGGTGGTGAAGGTGACGACGATGGGGGCGATGATGACCGAGACCAGGTTGACGACTTTGATCATCGGATTCAACGCCGGACCGGCGGTGTCTTTGAGCGGGTCGCCTACGGTGTCGCCGACGACGGCGGCCTTGTGCCGCTCGGAGTTCTTGCCCGTGTTCTGCGCCGGGTTCTTCGGCTCGTCTTCGACGACCTTCTTGGCGTTGTCCCACGCGCCGCCGGCGTTGGACATGAACACCGCCAGCAGTTGGCCGGAGACGATGATGCCCGCCAAAAAGCCGCCGAGCGCCTCAACCTTGAGGAACAGGCCGACCAGGATGGGCGGGATGACGCCCAGCAGGGCCAGCGAGATCAACTCGTTCTGGGCGGCGTTGGTGGAAATGGCAACCGCCTGCTTGTAGTCCGGCGGAATCTTGCCTTCCAGCACGCCCGCTTTGAACTGGCGGCGCACTTCGTTCACAATCAATCGCGCGGCCCGATTGACGGCGTTGATCGCCAGCGACGAGAACATCCACGGCAAGGCCCCGCCCAGCAACATGCCGATGAAAACTTGCGGCACCGAGACGCGAATGCCGTTGGCCAACGCCGTCGGGTCCACTTTGGAAACGTCGGTGATGAACGAGCCGAAAAGCGACACGGCGGCGATGACGGCTGAACCGATGGCAACGCCTTTGGTGATCGCTTTCGTCGTGTTGCCTACCGCGTCGAGCTGGCTCATGATTTTGCGGGCCTTGTCGTCCAGCCCGGCCATTTCGCCGATGCCGTTGGCGTTGTCGGAGATCGGGCCGAAGGAGTCCATAGCCACGTTGTTGCCGGTGAGGGTCAACATGCCGATGCCGGTCATAGCCACGCCGTATAAGATGTAAGCGTTTTGATTCGCCGGGTCAACGCCGGAGAAGATAAGAATGGAAGAGAAGATGGTGGCGGCGATGACGATGACCGACCAGACCGCGCTTTCGTAGCCCTGCACCAGCCCGGAGAGGATGGTAGTGGCCGGGCCGCCGTTCATCGAATTGACAATGTCTTTGACCGGCGCGCCGTGGGTGCCGGTGAACCACTCGGTGACGCGGTCAATGAGGATCGCCAGCCCGACGCCAACGGCCACGGCCAGCACAGGCCGCCACCAGCCACCCGGAACATCTTGCAGATAGAAGAACCCGGCAATGCCAAACAGCACCACCGAGATCGCCGCCGATGACAGGAAGCCGTTGAAGATGGCTTTCATCGCATCGCCGCCCTGTTCCATCTCTGGCGTCTTCACCAGATAGGTGCCGATGATGGACGAGAGCACGCCGATGCCGCGCACGATGAGCGGATAGACGATCCACTCGTTACGCCCGGTGAGGGCAGTGAGGGCCAGGCCGAGGATCAAAGCGGAGACAATGGTCACTTCATACGACTCGAAGATGTCGGCGGCCATCCCGGCGCAGTCGCCCACGTTGTCGCCGACGAGGTCGGCAATGACGGCGGCGTTGCGCGGGTCGTCTTCTTCGAGATTCGATTCGACTTTGCCGACGAGGTCAGCGCCCACGTCGGCGGCTTTGGTGTAGATGCCGCCGCCGACGCGCATGAAGAGCGCCAACAGCGTGCCGCCAAAGCCGAAGCCGAGCAGGGCGTCGGGCGCGGCCTTGCCAAGGAAGATGAAGATGACGGTGCCGCCGAAGAGGCCGAGTCCGTCCGTCAACATGCCGGTGATGGTTCCGGCGCGGTAGGCGATGCGAAGCGCGCCGGAGAACGACTTGCGCGCCTCAGCCGCCACCCGCACGTTGGCTTCCACGGCCATTCTCATGCCGATCTGGCCGACGGTGAGCGAGAAGCCGGCGCCCATGATGAAGGCGAAGGCCCGCCACAGGCCGATGTAGAGCTTCACCTGATCCGGCGTAGACCCGGCGAAGTGTTCGAGGGCTTCAGTGGTGGGCGGGACGATGTAAACCGAAAAGAATAGGGCCACCGTCAACACGCCGATGAGAGGCAGGATGGCGCGTAGTTGCTTACCCAGGTAAGCGTTGGCCCCTTCCTTGATCCAGCCCCAGACTTCCTGCATCTTGGCCGTGCCTTTGTCCTCGCGCAAAATTTGCGAGCGCAGGAAAACGGCATAGCCCAGGCCCAGGATTGCCACCCCCAGCACAGTGTAAATGGCAATCTGTTCAAATGAATTGAGATCCGACATAGAGTGAGCTTTCCTTCCGTTCAGCGGAAATAATGTTGAATTGCAGACACAAATTGCCCCTCGGAAAGAGGGGCAAAGTGGGAACATTGTACTGGAAGGGGGTGGAATGTGTCAAGAAAATGGCGGGGTTTACCGCTTCCCCGCTCGCCGGCCAATGAAAAGCCCGGCCAGCAAAAGCGCGCCACCCACCAGCGCGGCGGCCCCGAAGTAGATCAACGTTTTAGGAACAACGATCACACCACGCGGCGCAACTTCTGACACCACGCCCGGCGCGGCCTGTTGCACCGCCGTCGGCACGGCGATTTCCACCGTGTTCTGGGCGCACTCGTAAGGCGACGGCGAGTTGGAAAGGTCGTGAACATTGGAGAGGGGCGGCAGGCTCTCGTTGTACTGGAACGTCGGGTCAACCGTCATCTCTTCGGGCGAGATTTCGGTGTACACGCGAGTCAGGTAAGGATATTCGCTCAACAGCGCCCGCAAGTCTTCGTCCACTGCGGTCAGGCCCGTCGTCGGCCCGGCGAACTCGGTGACGAAACCCTGGCCGCTCACGTTGTCAATCGCCTGTGTCCGCAAGCCAAAGTAGTTGCTTCCGCCGAACGGGAAAAACTGAATATCCGAGTCGGGGATGTCGAGCTTCCGGTAGTTGTCGGACTCGTACTGGGTGTTGCCCAGCAACCACACCAGCACGCCCATGTTCGGGTTGGCGGCCACAGCGGTGAGCCGGAGCGGGATCATGGGCCGGTCGGATTTGTATTTCATGACCACCGGCTGAATGTCCTGCACGCCCGCGCCGGGCCGGAGCTTCATGGCCAGAAAGAGCATTTGCTCTTCCACGTAAACGTGAACCAACGGCTCCATTTCAGGCGTGATGCGATAGCCGTTGTCCTTGAGCCAGTTGATGAGGGCCTCTGAATCTTCCGAGCCGATCACGTCGAAGCCGAACGGCCCGACTTCGCCGGAGGAGAACACGGTGACGCCGCCGCCCGCGCCCTCGGCGACGGAGAGGGCTGGCAGTGCCAGGTCTTGAAGGGCACATTCGGGAATGGGCGGGCCGATGTAAATGGGGGCCGTCATCGTATCCAGTTCCAGAAACATATCCATCTCGGCCACGTCCACTTCCGGCACCGACGGGACGGGCACCACCCAGGCAAAGTCGGCGTCATCGCCGGTGTAGTTGATTTGCACGTAAGCGGCGATCTCGCTCCCGCGCTGGGTGAAGATGATGCGCTCGACTTGTTGGTTGATCGGGCTGGTGGTGCAGAAGAAGCCGCCACAGGCGAGTGTGGCCGCCGGTGCGGCCAGCACTGCCACGAGCGCGACTAGCCCGGCCAGAGCCATTTTGGATTGTAGAGTCGGGATTTTGGGTTTCATAGTCTCCTCCTGAGGTGAAGATTGGGTAGTTACATTGATGGACGTGAGACGCGAAGCAGGGTGGGGGAGTTCCAAAGTGAAATAAAAAACAAACACAATCCGCGAAAATCCGCGTTCATCTGCGTTCATCTGCGTCCGAAGAATCAACTTGGCTAAACTCAATCCTCAGCCGCCCGGCCTCATCGTACCAGTAACGCCCAAAAAATGGCGGGTCGCCGTCCTTCAGCGCCAGCACTTTGGGCAGGAGCGTCGGCAGGTCTTCCACCAGGTCGCGCTGGCCGATCTGATCGAAGGGAACCCACTCCAAAGTCCCTTCCCCGCCAGAGACGGTCTCCCGCGAGTCCGAGACGGCGGTGAAGACGAACATCCCGATTCCCGTCGCTTCGCCGGCGTCAATGTTGATCGCCCCGCGAAAGCATAAATCGCGCGCGGTCAGCCCGGTCTCTTCGGCAATCTCGCGTTTAGCGGCGGCGTAAAAATCTTCGCCGCGCTCCACGTGGCCGCCCACCCCGTTGGATTTGTTGGGCCAGATGCGCTTATCCGGCGCGCCTTTGAGCAAAAGCACGTCGCGCTCGTGGATGATGAAGCACAGCACGCGCGGGATGAGTTGATAGCGTTCAGGGTGAACGCCTTGATCGGAAGCAGACACGGCGGGAATTATAACGCCCGTTGCTCAAACACCTGGTGTTTGAGTAAAGTTGCGCCCTGCTTTCATTGGCCTATAATCATTGTTGGTTTTGGAGGCTAACTCTATGCGAAAAACTCTGTCTTTGTTAATTGTCTACCTCTTGCTCCTCGGCCTGGCAACTTCGGCGGACACGGCGCTGGCGCAGACCAAGTCGGTGACCTGGCAACGCTTCGACGTGGACATCGCCGTTCAACCGAACGGCGACTTACATGTGGTGGAGACGCAAGCCATTGAATTTAACGGCGGGCCGTTCACCAGCGGCTTCGCCGTCATCCCGCTCAAGAACACCGACGGCATCACCGACATCGCCGTCTCCGAGCCGGGACAGGCTTACCTCAACACCTCCAGCAACTCCGACTACACTTACGCCGTCTCCGGCGGCGGCAGTGAACTCAACGTGGACTGGTTCTTCCCGCCGACTTCTAATGTGACTCGCACGTTTGAACTGGCCTACACCGTTCACGGCGCAATCCGGCGCTATGACAGCGGCGACATTCTTCAGTACAAAGCGATCAGTGAGCAGTTTGAATTTCAAGCTCTCAGTTCCACCGTCACCGTTCACCTGCCGCCCGGCGGTGAAGTCGTCACCGATCCCGAATCGCTTGGGGCGTTGATGGCTTGGGAAACCAGCCCCGACAGCCTGACGGTAACCTACGCCAGCGCCGGAACGATTCAACCCTATGAAAGCGTTGAGATCGGCGTGGCTTTCAAGCATGGCGCAGTGAACGGCCCACAACCTTCATGGCAGGCCGAGTTTGATCGTCAGGCAACATACGAGGATACTGTCAAGCCACTGCTGAATTTGGGGCTGGTCGCCCTGGGCCTGGTTCTGCTTCTGGCGCTTCCCGGCGGGCTGTATTTGATCTGGTATTTATTCGGGCGCGATCCCAACCCCGGCCTGGTTCCAGAATACATCACCGAGCCGCCCTCGGACTTGCCGCCGGGTTTGGTGGGGACGCTGGTGGACGAGACAGCAGACATGCGCGACCTGACGGCAACCCTGATTGATTTTGCCCGGCGCGGCCTGGTGACGATGGAGGCTCAGGAAACTGCGGGCGCGTTTGGAACCTCGGCCAGTTCGTTCACACTCAAGAAGAGCGGCGAGCCAGATAAACTGCGCGGCTACGAAAAAACGCTCTACGACGCCGTCTTTGCGACGCAGAACGAGCGCGCCTTGAACCAGATGCCGGAAAGTTTCTTCGCTAAACTGCCGTTCATCAATTCATCGTTGTACGCCGAAACCGTAAAAGAGGGCCTGTTCAAGGCCAACCCGGACAGCGTGCGCGGCAACTACATTGTTGGCGGTGTAGTGGTGGTCATCATCACTTTGATAGTGGGCTTTGTGGCAGCGGCAATTGGGTCTGCGTACACCTCGGCCATCATTTGTCCCTTTGTGCCGCTGGTCATGTTTGGCATCGGGCTGGCGGCTCTCAGCCGCAGGATGCCGGCCAAGACTCGCAAGGGCGCAGAAGAGGCGGCCAAGTGGATGGCCTTTCAGAAGTATCTGGGCAACATTCAGAAGTATCGAGATGTGGCCGGCGCGGTGGATCAGTTTGAAAAGTACCTGCCCTATGCCATTGCCTTTGGCCTGGAGCGGCGATGGGTAAGCGCCTTTGCCAAAGCCCCCAACATCGTCGTTCCCGCGCCGCGCTGGTACACCTACCGGCCTCGACCGATCCTGACCGGTTCGCCGCCCGGCTCGATTACCAAAAACGTCGGCGAAGCCTCGCCAACTGGCGCGGGTCAAATGCCCAACCTAAACCAAATGGGTGAAAGCATGATCGGCGGCCTCAACCAGATGGGCGACGGGCTGATCACCGCCTTGAACACCGCCGGGCGATCCTTCTCGACGCCGCCAGCACCCAAATACACATACAGTGGCGGGGGAAGCCGGGGCACCAGCGGTGGCAGTCGAACGTTCCGGAGCGGCGGCGGCAGTTCCCGAAGTGGCGGCTTTCGCAGTAGCGGCGGTTTTCGCGGCGGCGGCTCCAGCGGCGGCGGACGGCGTGGATTTCGGTAAAGAGGAGAGTCGACAATGAAATCTGGTCGAGTGATGGGATTTTTGCTGGCAGGGAGCGGGGCGGCGGTGTTCGTCGTCGGGCTGGCCGTTTTGCTCGTCTTCCAGGTGGCGGCTGATCTGACGGTGGCCGGTTTGGGCGTTGGCATTATCCTGCTGATGATCATCAGCCTGCCGCTTTTTGGCGCTGGAATCTTTCTCGTCGTCAGAGCCGGGCAGGAAGGCCAGCAGGAAGAAGTGATGGCCAAGCAACGCCGGATTTTGGACGCGGTGGCGGCGCGCGGCGAAGTGCGGATTAGCGACCTGGTGCTTGAGCTGAAGGCGACGCGCGAGCAAGTTCAAAATTGGGTGTACAATCTGGTGGGCATGGGCGTGTTCAGCGGCTACATCAACTGGGAAGATGGCGTGCTGTACAGCGCCCAGGCCGCGCAATTGCGCGACTTGCACGAATGCAAACGGTGCGGCGGGCAGGTGTCGCTGGCCGGCAAAGGCGTCATCAAGTGCCGGCACTGCGGCACAGAGTACTTTTTATAGGTCTGTTACATTCGTTTCATCCGTTGTCCCAAAAAGCGGCTTGAAACATTCTGTTCTGTCCACTGTCTAAGTCTACGAAGGAGAGACACTCAATGACCGATATGTTTTCTAAAATAACTGACTCACAGAACTTGCTTGAGAAGATCGCCGGCAAGGTTCCGGGCTTCGGCGGCTACCTCAAGGAAGAACAGCGGCGCACCGCCGACAAAATGTTGCGTGAGACGCTGGCCCAGCGCTACGACGAACAGTGGGCGCGCATCTCTGAAATTCAGCGGCGAATGATTGGCGAAGGGATGATCGATCAGATTGACAACATGGAAGCCGCCGCCATCAAGCTTCGCAACTTTATTGACGGGATGAAGACGGCCTCTTACGGTTACGGCGGGCTGTTCGGCGCAGTGAAGATCAACGACGCCGAACTGGCGAAGCTCTACGACTTCGACAACCAACTGCTGGAAGGCGTAGGCCGGGTGACCAGCGCCGTGGACAACGTGGACGCCTCGGTCGGCACCGACGGCCTCCCCGCCGCCATCCGCAACCTGACCAACATTTGCGCCGAATGCGTCACCGCCTTCGACCGCCGCAAAGATGTGATTACCTCATAGTTAATTTCCCTTCTCTCCCTCGTTTCCTTGATTCCCCGGCAAAAGAAGGAATCAAGGAAAAAGGAACTGACCCCAACGGAGGACTTACATGGCTCGTCGTATTTTTGATGTGATTGAATATCCCGATGAGATGCGCAACGAGATTGTGCATCGCTTTCCCGAGTCTGGCCCCGGCGATTTTCAGATGGGCTCGCAGGTGATCGTGCGCGAGAGCCAGAACGCGGTCTTCTTCCGCGATGGCCGGGCGCTCGACACCTTTGGCCCCGGGCGGCACACCATCACCACCGCCAACATCCCGTTCGTTCGCGACTGGGTGGGCAAGCTGTTCAACGAGCGCTCGCCGTTCACCGCCGAAGTGTATTACGTGGCCGTGCGCGAGTTTGCCGACCAGAAGTGGGGCACGCCGCAACCCATCATCGTGAAGAATCCGGGCGTGGGTTTGGGCATTGCGCTTCTGCAAGCGTTCGGCTCCTATTCGTTTCAAGTGAGCAACCCGCAACAGTTCGTGGCTCAAATCGTCGGCGCGCAGGGCGCTTACACCACTGCCGACATTCAAGGCCGCTTCCGCTCGATGATCCTCTCCAAGCTTCAAGACCTGCTCGGCGAGCTTGGCACCAAGCAGGGCAAGTCGGTGCTCGACATCATCGGCCTCACTGAAGAGATCGGCGCGGGCGTGCGGGCCAAAGCCCAGGACGACTTCAAGGCCATCGGCATCACCCTCAAGTCGTTCTACGTCGAGAACATCAAGCCTTCGTCGAAGTCGGCGGAAGAATTGCGGGCGATGGGCATGCTCGACATGCAGACTTACATGCAATTGCAGGCGGCGGATGCTATGCGCGACGCGGCCAAGAATCCGGGCGGTGGCGCGGGCCTCACTGCCGGCATCGGCGCCGGTATTGGCATTGGCAACATCATGGGCCAGGCCTTCCAGGGCGGGATGCAACCGCCCGCGCCGGCGGGCGGAGCGGCCCCGGTGGCCCCAGCCGCGCCGAGCGGCGGCCCGGCCCCCGATGTGATGAACCCGACCCAGGCCGCATCCTATCTACAAGTCTCTGAAGCCGACGTGATGAAGTTAATCAGCGACGGCCAGATCAAGGCCAAGCAGATCGGCAGTCAGTACAAGATTTCCAAGAAGGTGCTGGACGACTTCCTGGCCTCTTGAGGTGAACGCGGATAAACGCAGATGAACGCTGATTGGCGCAGATCGTTGATGAAGGTCTGTGGAAATCAGCGTTCTTTCTTTTCAGGAGAGTGAAATGATTACCTGCCCGTCTTGTGGTACGCAAAATCCCGATACCGGAAAGTTTTGCATCAGTTGTGGCGTGGATTTGACGGCGACGGCGACCGAAGAGAAATTGATGACCGACTCAGTGGCGACCGCCTCTGAGGAAACACCCGCCGCGCCAACTCCGCCCGAAGTGCCGCCGGAATATATCTCGCCGCCACCGCCCGAACCGGCTTTCACTCCACCGCCGCCGCCCCCTTTATACACTCCGCCCCAGCCAAGTTATTCGCCGCCTGCCGCCGCGCCCGCTGGCGCAAAAGATCGCACCATTGCTCTGGTGCTGGAAGTTCTGCCCGGCGTCTTTGGTTTTCTTGGCATTGGCTGGATGTACAGCGGCAATATCGCGGTTGGCCTGGCGTGGTTGTTGGGCGTGCTGGTCTGGAACGTGATTGGTCTGGTAGCTGCTTTCTTTACAGTTGGCTTTTCCTTCTGTTGTACCGTGCCGCTCACCTGGGCGCTGGTGGGCGTCTCGACATACTTTTTGAACGAGTATACAAAGCAGAATGCGGGGATGTTCGGGCAATAGAGCTTCCAATGAACTTTCTAAACGGAAAAGCGGATGGTGTGCGCTCCATCCGCCTTTCCGCTTCCTGTCTGCTGGAAGAGCGGTTCTTCATCAATCCACCTGGTAAGGCACTTCGGTAATTACAACCCCATTGCGAAACAGCAACACAAACCGTAACCAGAAAGCCGTTTGCGTGTGCAGAAGATTATGCCACCAGCGTTGCGGCACGAACTGCGGCACCACGATGGTCACCCGCTCGTGGCCCTGGCGCTGAGCGCACACGCCATCTACATACTCCAGAAACGGCTCTAGAAAAGCGCGATAGGGCGATTCGATAATCACCAGTCGCACGCCATCGCCCCACCATTTCCAGGCCTGGCGCACCCGTTCGGCCTGGGTCGGATCAATGGAAATATGCACAGCGGTTACATCAGGCGAGAGTGAACGGGCGTAATCGAGCGCTTCGAGCGTGCCCCGATGAATCCCGCTGACCGGTATGATGACGCGATGCCGCCGCGCACGTGGCGGCTGGCCGTAATCCTCCAGCGATAAATCGCGCGCCAGGTTTTGATAATGGCGATGAACAGCGAAGAACCCGGCTACCACAGTCGGCAGAAGCAGGGCAATGATCCATGCGCCATCGCGGAACTTGGTAATCGCAAACACCAGCGTCACGATAGCGGTGCAGATAGATCCCAGGCCATTCACTACAAGTTTCCACTGCCAGCCCGACTCAGCAAGAGTCCCTGAGGCGCGTGCGGCGCGGCCTGCCTTCCACCAATGCCGCGCCATTCCGGCCTGCGAGAGGGTGAACGATAGAAACACGCCCACCGCCCACAGCGGAATGAGGGCGGTGACGCTGGCGCGGAAGATCGCAATGAGCAAACTGGCAATGACCGTGAGGGCGATAATACCGTAAGAGAACACTAATCGGCTGCCACGATAGGAAAACTGCCGGGGCATAAAACCATCCTGGGCAATGACCGCGCTCAGGCGTGGAAAGCCCGCAAAGGCTGTGTTGGTCGCCAGAATCAAGATGATCGTAGTGGCCGCGATGGCGCCCAGGTAAAGCAGGCCGCGGCTGCCGAAGGCGGTGCGGGCGAGTTGCGAGATCACCGTCTCTTCTTCAGACGGAAGAGCGCCAATCACGCCGAGCAGGTAGGTGATGCTGAGGAACAGCACCCCCAGAATCGCCGACATCCAGAGCACTGTCAGCGCCGCGTTGTGTGTCCGTGGCTCTCTGAAGGCGGTAACCCCGTTGGAAATGCACTCCACACCGGTAAGGGCGGTGGTGCCGTTGGAGAACGCGCGCAAGAGGAGAAAGAGCGTCAGTGGCTCCGAGCCGTGGACTACGTTCATAGGCGGCGGTGAGATCACTCCTCCCAGCGTGCCCGTCAGGTAACGGAAGAAACCGACGCCAACGACAAGGATGGTCATCGCCAAAAAGAAATAAGTGGGCACCGAGAAAGCCGCGCCCGACTCTTTAACGCCCCGCAGGTTGGCAATGGTGATGAGCATTAACAGCCCAATGGCTAACGCCACGCGATAGGGAAACAGGGCCGGATACGCCGAAACAATCTGCGCCATCCCCGATGAGACAGCGACGGCGGCTAAGAGGATATAGTCTATGAGCAGGGCCGCGCCTGCCACCTGCGCGGCCAATATGCCCAGATTGTCGTAGGCCACGGTATACGCTCCGCCGCCATTGGGGTAGGTGTGAATAGTTTGTTGGTATGAAATGGTGACGATGGCAAGCAGGGCGGTGATGACGAGCGATATAGGGAAGGCATAGCTAAAGGCTGCTGTTCCGGCCGCGGCCAAAATGACGAGCATCTCTTGCGGCGCATAGGCAATAGATGAGAGGGCGTCAGCCCCAAACACGGCCAACCCCACTGCCTTGCTGATGGTCTGGTGTGGAGCGTCGGCGGTGGGCATGGGGCGGCCAATGAGCCACGTGCGCCACGAGAGGCGTGGCTTGTAGCGAGCGACCCGGTGAATAATGCCGGTCTCGTCTTCAGCTTTGGTGGGCGGTTGGGTCATAGTGTTTTATTTTAGCCCATCCAGCGCCGGGCTCAGTTTCAGGTTCGATTTGTTAGTGCATCTTTCACTGCTTCACAAACCGTTTCCACTTCTGCATCGCTCAATTCCGGGTAAATCGGCAGGCAAAGAAGCTCGCGGGCAAACTGCTCGGTGACGGGCAGGCTGAGGGGCGGGTCGTCGGCGTAGGCGGGTTGCAGGTGAACGGGGATCGGGTACAAGATCGAAGTTCCCACGCCGCTGGCGGCCAACCCTTGTTTAAGCGCCTCGCGCTTTGGGTGGCGGATGACGTACTGATGGTAGACACCGCCAGCTGGAGGTAGCCTCAGGTCAAGCCCGGCAAAGGCTGAGTTGTACGTTTCGGCGATGCGAATGCGGCGGGCATTGTTGTCGTCCAAATGGCGAAGTTTGACGCGCAGGATGGCGGCTTGCAGTTCGTCAAGGCGGCTGTTGAGGCCGTGACTCTCGGAGATGTAACGTTCGCGCCAGCCGTACATTCGCAGAAGCCGCGCCCGCGCCGCAACTTCGTCCGAGTCGGTGACGATAGCCCCGCCGTCGCCCAACGCCCCCAAATTCTTGGTCGGATAAAAACTGAACGCCGCCGCCGCGCCGAACGAGCCGACTCGTTTGCCCCGATAAATTGCGCCGTGCGCTTGCGCGCAGTCTTCGATCACGACCGCCCCGCGCTCTTCAGCCAATTGCATGATCTCGGCCATGCGCGCCGGTTGGCCGTATAGATGCACCGGCACGATGAACATACTCGGCGCGGTCAAGGCTGTTTCGAGCGCCGACGGGTCGAGGGTGAATTCGTCGGGCAGGATGTCGAGCAGGATCGGTTGCCAGCCGGCCTCGACGATGGCGGCGACGGTGGCCGTAGCTGTCATGGAGACCGTGACGCCTTCCACGCCGCGATATGGAATGGCGGCTTGAACAGCAATGCGAAGCGCGTCCGTGCCGTTGGCGACGCCGATGCAGTGCTTGACGCCGACGTAGGCCGCGAACTCGGCCTCGAACGCTTCGACTTCGGGGCCAAGAATGTACCAGCCCGATTCGGTCACACGGCGGATGGCCTCGTCAATCTCTGCTTTGTGAGCGCGGTAGGATGCGCCGGGATTGGCTTGAGGGATCATGGGCAATACTCAAGGCACAACGCTCAATTCACAATTCGTTGTTGTGCATTGCAAATTGTGATGTCATTTGTTTTTGAGGTGTTCGCGCACAACCACCAGCCGCCACCACCAGCCAACCAGAGCCACCAGAGTGCGGGCCACGCGGGGGAAGTTGAAGAACTGCGATAGGCCGTACTGACGATACCAGTGATGCACCGGCACTTCGACGATTCGACAGCCGGCGTCCTGAATCTTCTTCACCATTTCAAAAGTGATGGTGCCGGTCGTCGATTCGAGAAGCACTTTATCGAAGATGGCGCGCCGCATCAGACGAAAGTCGCAGTCCACGTCGCGAATAGACAGGCCGAAGACGAGCTTGACAAAGTATTGGTAGAGCAGGCCGATGACGACCCGGTGAAACGGGTCGTGACGCTTGATTTTGTAACCCTGCACCATGTCAACGCCGTCATCGGCGGCGCGGGCCAGCAGAGCCAGTTCGCGGGAGTCATACTGGGCGTCGCCGTCGGTGTAAAAGATCCAATCTTTTTTGGCGGCGGCAAAACCGGCACGCAAGACGCCGCCGTAGCCGCTGGGCTGGTTGTGATGAATGACCCGGAGTTGGGGATAGTGGCGGCTCATCTCGTCCAGCACCCGGCCCGTGTCGTCGGTGGAGCCGTCGTTGATGACGATGATCTCGTAGTCGTCCGACACCTCCGGCAGGGTTTGCATGGCCCGGATGATCATCGTCGGGATAGTGCCGGCGTCATTGTAGGCCGGGAAGAAGACGGAGATGCTTTTAGGGCGCATGAACGCAACAATTCTCTAATTCTCTGACCGGGCGCGAACTATTCGAGATTGGAGAATTAGAGATTAGAGATTGGCGATGCCGATCGCCTCGTCAAGTTTGGCGATCTGGTCGGCGGAGAGGGTAGGGCCTTTGGGCAGTTTGCGGATATGCTCCTTCAACTGCTTCACGTGCAGGGCCGGGAGGGGCGCGTCCTTGGCGTTGACGGTAACGTTGGGATTGTAGAAGACGATGATGGCCTGAACCGGCGGCACATCCGCCCCGATCTTCTTGGCCAGAAAACGGGACAGCGCCTCTACCTCCCCGGCGGCTTCGGCGTTAGGGTTGCCCAGACTCTCCTGGCCAAATAGACTCAGCAAAAAATTGCCGCCTTTAGCTTGCCGCCAGCGTTTGCCATCCCAACTCACCTCACCCGGTTGAAACTTGAGCACAAAGGCAAACACGCCAGCCGGGCAGATGAGAACGTGCGGCGTGGGCGCGCGGTAGTGATAGAGATAGTAACGATCGTCGAAGCCCTTGAGCGCATTGTCCAGCACTTGATCGGGGCGGGGCGGGCGGACGTAGCGATTAGACATGTAAATGCCGACGTTCGACAGGATGAAGCCGATGATCAGCGTGATGAACGGGACGAGTTGCCATTCCGGCTCTTTCTTGAAGAGCGAGATCAGCAGGCCTCCGATCAGCACCGCCATTCCGCCGATGGCCGTGTATTTTCCAATCGTCGCATTCCGTTTAATAAGTGATTCGTTGGTAATCAGCCGCATCTTTAGCCCTCAAACTTGCCCAGCACCAGGCAGGCATTTTGAACACTTTCTTGATGGCCATTGTTTCCAGCGGATCGTTAATGGGTGTGCTGCTGCCGTGCGCGTTCACGTAATCCACTTCGCCCGGGTCAACTCGCGCATTCTTGAGCGCCCACTTCATGGCCCGGATCGCGCCCTCGCCGCTCGGGTCGGGCTGGGCCACGTGGAAGGCGTCCGACGAGGCGGCCTGACCGAGCACCTCGGCGTAAATGCGCGCGCCGCGCGCTTTGGCGTGTTCCAAACTTTCCAACACCACAATGCCGCATCCTTCCGAGAAGATGAAGCCCTCGCGATCCTTGTCGAACGGGCGTGAGGCTTTCTCGGGCGCGTCGTTGAAGTGAGTGGGCAGGGCGCGCATGCCGGAAAACCCGGCGATGGCAAAATCGCCGATGAGGGCTTCGGTGCCGCCGGCAAACATCACGTCGGCTGCGCCGCGCCGGATCACTTCAGTGCCCTCGCCGATCACCTGTGTGCCGGTGGCGCAGGCCGTCACCAGCGTCATCAGCGGGCCGCGCGCCAGAAAGGTGCGCGAGACGTGGTGGGCCGGCATGTTGGGAATGCAGGCCGTGACGGCGAACGGATTGGCCCGCACCGAGCCTTTGCCCCGAAACTCGTTGACGGCTTTGTCGGCTTCGTCAAACCCGCCGATGGCCGTTCCTACAATGACGCCGACATGCTCCTGCTTCTCTTCGCTCAACGGCGTGTCAAGACCGGCATCGGCGGCGGCATCTTTGGCGGCGGCCACGGCAATTTGGGCGCAACGCGCCATGCGTCGCGCTTCTTTCGGGTCCATGTATTTGGCCGGGTCGAAGCCCTTGATCTCGCCGGCGATCTGGCAATCGAATCCTTCAGCATTGAATTGCGTAATGCGATTGATGCCGTTCCGTCCGTTCGACAACCCGTCCCAAAATTCGTCCACCGTCAGGCCGAGTGGCGTGATTGCGCCCAGGCCGGTGATGACGACTCGAACTCTTCCATTGTCTCGTTTACTCATCGCTTGCTCCTGCTAGTTCAGCTTCAGAAAGTTGTGCCGCCAGTTCAGCCCGGATCGCGTCCAGCATTTTCCCTTGCACGGCAGTGCGGGCCACATTGATGGCACTGCGAATGGCGCGGGCGTTGGAACGCCCGTGTCCGACGATTGCCACGCCGTCCAGCCCGAGCAGGGGCGCGCCGCCCACTTCGGTCGGGTCCATCTTGGTTCTGATGGAAGCAAAGGCTGGGCGCACCAGCACGCCGCCTATCGTCGTGATCGGATTTTTGACGATAGCTTCGCGGATCATGTCGCTCATCAATGAGGCGACGCTCTCGCTGGTTTTGAGAAAGACGTTGCCGGTGAAGCCGTCGGTGACGACCACGTCGGCGGCTCCGGCAAAAAACTCCTTGCTCTCCAGGTTGCCGATGTAATTCAATTTGCTTTTCTTGAGCAACTGTTGAGCTTCCTTGACGAGCGTGTTGCCTTTGCCCTCTTCTTCACCGTTAGACAAGGTGGCCACGCGTGGAGTTTCGATGTTCAGAATTTTGCTGGCGTATACACTGCCCATGATGCCGAATTGAAGCAGGAACTCTGGCTTGCAGTCGGCGTTGGCACCAACATCGAGCAGAACCGTTCGGCCTTTGCGCGTAGGCAGTGACACCATCAACGCCGGACGTTTGATACCTCGTATTCTTTTGAAGATGAACAAGCCATTTGTCAGCGCCGCGCCGGTGTTGCCTGCCGTTACGAAAGCGTCGCCTTTGCCTTCTTTCACCAACTGCATGCCAACGGCCATTGAGTTCTCGGCTTTTTGGCGCGAGGCAAAGGCGGGCTTGTCGCCCATCTCCACAATATCTTTGGCATGAACGATACTAACTTTCGCCCTTGGCGCGTTTTTGAGTTGTGCCTCAAGCAGGGGGCGAAGGCGGGCCTCGTCGCCAGTCAAAATGATCTCGTCGCCAAACTCGCGGGCGGCCAGCACTGCGCCTTCAACTTCCGGGTCAGGGAATTTATCGCTTCCCATCGCGTCTAACACAATTCGCATGAATCAACTCCTGGCATTGGACTGGACGAGATTCTACCAGACTTGGCGCACTTTCATCGGTCTTGTGGCCTGGCAATGCCTTGCCTCAGTTGGCTGAGAAGGGTGAGTGGTCGTCTTCGGGGATTTGGGTGAGGAGGGCGTTAAGCAGGACAATCTCACTACGATAAAGGTTCCGCTCGTGGTCGAGCAAGTCCACAGTGCTCGGCAGGGTAAGCAGGGCCTGCTTGGTATTGACCGGCGACTGCAAAACAATGGCCGCCAGGTAAGCCAGGGCCAGCGGGTCGGCGGGGAGGCGGTCAGGGTCGAACGGCGTTTCGGCAGCTTTGGCTAGCAGAGTCATGTAGCGCGACACCCAGGGCCGCAGGTGGCGGGCGGCTTTCAGCGCCAAAGATGAATCTGAATCGCTCATCGGATAATTTTCGACCAGCGCCGAAAGATAAGGCCGGTGCTCGCGCAGCTCGAGGATGCGAAAGCGATCCTGCCCGACGGTTTCGATGTTGAGGCGGCCTTCGGACAAGCGCTCGACGTTGGTGATGCGGGTGCTGGTGCCGACGAGGTGCGGTTTGGCGGGCGCGTCCACTTCGGCTCCGGCTTTGATGAGCACCACGCCAAACGGCGTGTGGTTACGCAGGCACTCGCCCACCAAAGCCTTGTAACGTTCCTCGAAGATGTGAAGCGGCAAGGGCATGCCGGGGAAGAGCACAGTTCGGAGAGGGAAGAGAGGAAGTTCGTAGGGGCCGGGGGTGTTCATTGACAAAGGTTAGTGGCCGCGTATAATGAGCGGCGCGTCACCCAAAGTTGCGCAACGCGGTCGTGCTGGAATTGGCAGACAGGCATGGTTGAGGGCCATGTGTCGTAAGACGTGAGGGTTCAAGTCCCTCCGACCGCACTCTTTTATCATTCAGACAGAATCTGATAAGCGGCTTGCCGGAAGGCAGGCCGCTTTTATTTCGCCTTCTCCGCGCTTCTTTCCTGGAGCACAAGCATCATATCCTTTACCAGAATACGATCCAGGAATTGGCGGGTGCGCGGGTCAGCCGGCTCGGTGAAGATTTGTTCAGGTTTGCCCTGCTCGACGATCACGCCCTCGTCCACGTAGATGATCCGATCGGCCATTTGCCTGGCGAAATCCATTTCGTGGGTGACCACGATCATGGTCATGCCCTCGCGGGCCAACTGCTTCATCACTTCCAGCACTTCGCCGATCAATTCCGGGTCGAGGGCCGAGGTCGGCTCGTCGAATAACATCACGCGCGGTTCCATTGCCAGGGCGCGAGCGATGGCGACCCGTTGTTTTTGGCCGCCGGAGAGGCGGTTGGGGAATTCGTTGCGCTTGGCGGCCAGACCGACCTTTTCCAGAAACTTTGAGCCGATCTCGGTGGCCCTGGCCTTGTCCATCCCTTTGACCGTGACCGGCGCTTCGACAACATTCTCGATGACGCTCAGGTGCGGGAAGAGATTAAATTCCTGGAACACCATGCCGGTCTTCAGGCGCAGGTCGTGAACCTGTTGGCGATGCTCACCTGTCCGGTGGTGCGTAGCCGACACGGTAAGGCCATCCACTTCTACCGTTCCAGCATCCGGCTCTTCGAGGAAATTGATACAGCGGAGCAAGGTGCTCTTGCCGGAGCCGCTCCGGCCAATGACGATCACCACCTCTCGCTCGGCCACTTCCAGCGAGATATTTTTGAGGACGTGCAAACGGCCAAAATATTTGTCGAGGTTGGAAACTTTGACGATAGCCATCAGCGGTCTCCGCGGGCCATGTATTTTTCCAGCCGGTCTTGCAGAGAAGTGAAGAGGATGGTCATCACCCAGTAGAACACGGCGGCGACGAGGAGGGCTTCGAAGTTGCGGCTGACAGGCTTGCCGGCGGCCCCGGCCCGCCACATGATCTCGTGGACAAAACCCGTGACGGACACCAGGGCCGAGTCCTTGAGCATGGCA
The DNA here is from genome assembly GCA_016197225.1 of Chloroflexota bacterium. Classification (NCBI taxonomy): domain Bacteria; kingdom Bacillati; phylum Chloroflexota; species Chloroflexota bacterium. The sequence continues at coordinate 4,098 of JACPWC010000013.1, read as the reverse complement.
ATGAATTCGTTGCCGGTGGGCGGAACGGCAAAGCGCAGGGCCTGCGGCAGGACAATGCGCGTCATTGTCTGCGTTGGCGTCATGCCAAGCGCGGTGGCGGCCTCGCGCTGGCCTTTGCCTACCGACAGGAGCGCCGCCCGGAAAATCTCGCTCATGTAGGCCCCATAGTTCAGACCCAGAGCAAGCACGCCCGCCCACAGGCCGGAAAGGTTGACGCCAAGCTGGGGCAGGGCCAGGAAGAAGAAGATCACCTGCAAGAAGAGAGGTGTGCCGCGAATCAACGAAACGTAGAATGTCGAGAGAGCATAAATGGGCGGGAAGGGTGAGAGCCGCCCCAGCGCCGCCAACAACGCCAGCAGGGTGGCAAACAAGATGGAGAGCGCCGATATGCCGATGGTTTGCCCGATGCCGCCAAAGATAAATTCCAGGTTGCCGCTAATGAATCTCCAGTCGAGAGGGATGGCCGAAAACGAAACCTGACCCGGCAGAGAAATTGGCAGGGCCAACAGCGTTTCGTCCACCTTTTGCTTTCTGCCATCGGCTTCGACCCACCTGGTAACCGATACTTGCGTTCCGGCCGGGCCGGCCTCAAACTTCAGCCCGCTAAACAAAAACAACAGAAACGAGAGCATCGCCACCCAGGAAACCAGGACGTTCGCCGTAAACCTGCGGCGAGTGCGCTGATTCATCTCAAGAATCAGTTGGGCCTGAGTCTTCGGGGCCGGCGCAGAGGAGGGGGCGGAAGCAGTGACGGTGGCCATAGGATTAAGAGCGTGGAAGCGGCCTCGAGGCCGCTTCCATGTGAATGAGAGTGGGATTTACTTGGGCGCCTGCGTCAGGTCACCGCCGAACCACTGGTTGGACAGTTTGCTCAGCGTGCCATCGGCGTGCATGGCTTTGACGGCGTCGTCAATCTTGCTCACCAGGGTGGTCGGGTTGAGCTTGTGCGACCTGTCAATGGCCACCGACAGGTCTTCGGAGTAAGCCGCTCCCCCGACTTTGACGACCGGCACGCCGCTGGCAATGTTTTGATCTACAACCGTGCCTGAAGTGAGATAAGCCTGGAAGTCGGTGCGGCCGGCTGCGATGGATTGGGCGCAGTCCTGATCGCTGGTGAGCGGCACAACCGTAACGCCTTCCGGCGGTTGGGCATAGATGCTGGACTCGGGCAGGCCGAGATCGTCGAACTTCTTGTTGAGATAGGATTCGTAGGTGGTCGCAACGCCAACGCAAATGGCTTTGCCGTTGAGGTCGTCGAGCGAGGCAATGCCCGAGTCAGCGGCGGCGGCGAACTGAGCCGGGGTGTAATAGTAGGGCGTGGTGAAGTGCAACACCTGCTGGCGGCCAGTGGTGATAGTCATCGAGCCAACGCTGATGTCCCACTTGTCGGCCCAGCTTCCGGCGGTGATGATATCCCAGCCGGGAGTGACGAAACAGGTTTCCACGCCGAGGCGCTTGCCCAGTTCGAGGGCCACGTCAATGTCGAAGCCTTCCAATTCACCGGCGGTGAGTTGGTCACTGGCGCACTTGGTGCCTGCGGTGCGCGTGCCATCGGGCTTGGCCACACTTTGCGGCGCGTAGTTCGGGTCGGTCGAAACGACCAACGTGCCGCGAGCCGTGATCTCGCCCAGCAGGTCTGCGGGCGCTGCTGTGGTGGCCGCGCCGCCACAAGCAGTGAGCACAAGCGCCGCCAGGACAACCAGGCTAATGATGAGATGAATCTTTTTCATTTTTCTCCTCCTGAGAGAGTTGGTGTGTTTGGATTATAGCACCTTGAAAGCAGTAGGGGCAATTCATGAATTGCCGCTACGATTTGTGAATTGCCCCTACGAATGATGGTCAACTCTCGGTTTGATTTCGATCATCTGGAACTCGCGCACCATCTCGACGAAACGCTCCACCGTTAGTTCAAACATCCGCTTGCCGAACTCCGGGGTAGCCGCCGCGGCGTCCCCGCAAATTCCCTCCTTCGAAAACCGGCTCCACCAGTCCTGCCAGGCGTAGGCGCTCGGCTCAGGATAATCCCAGTTGAAGTATTTTAGTTTCAACTGGCCGATGTCGCGATAGGCCTTGTCCATCTGCACCAGGCCGGGGTGAAGGTGGAGCATCATCGCCGTCTCGTATTCGCAAGCGTGGCCCACGCTTCCGAAGCCGCCTTTGCGCTCGGCGTCCAACACGTCGGCCACCAGCGCCGGGTTGACGGCGGCGTTGACGGTGGTGGCGGCGCAAATCACGCCGGTTGCCAACACACACTTCCGCGCCGCCAGATCGCAAATAGACTGATTCGAGCCATGCCCGTTCAAAATCAAAATGTGGGTGAAGCCGTGACGGGCCACCGAGATCGCCGTTTGCGAGAGATAGGCCAGCGTCGTCTCAATATCAATTGCAATCGTGCCGGGGAAATCCATGTGATGCTCGTCGAGGCCAAACGGAATAGTTGGCAAGACGAGCAAATCGCCCCCGGCCTGCCGCCCGCACTCGGCCAGCACCCCTTCCAAAATATCGTTGTCGGTTGAAAGCGGCGTGTGCGGCCCATGATCCTCGACGGCCCCAATTGGCACGGCCACCACCGGCTGAGGCCGGCGGGCGATGACCTCTCTCATCTCCGGCCAGGTCAAACGATCGTATCTCCAGTGAGTCATGTTTCCCTCCATTTCCTTTATTTCCTTGCTTCTTCAGCCAACGCCTTGAATCCCTCTCCCAGCGCTTCGTGGGCCAGGCCAATCACCACAAACGCGTCCGGGTCTGCTTCGTGAATGATCAATTTGAGTTGCGAGAGTTCGGCCCGGCTGACGACGCAAAACAGAATTTGCTTGCCCTGGCCGGAGTACATGCCTGTGCCCGCCCAGGCCGTTACGCCGCGTTGCAGGTCGGCCATAATCTGGTTCGACACGGCCTCGGCCTGGTTGGTGACGACAACGACGGTGCGCACCACTCCCTGGCCTTCGACCACAAAGTCGGTGACGACGCCCCACACATACAACACAATTAATGCGTAGAGCGCATGGTTCCAACTGAAGGCCAGGCCGGAGAGGAAGACCACCACCGCGTCGGTGTACATGTAACTTTGCGAGAGCGGAATGCCGTAGCGCCGCGAGACGAGCCGGGCCAGAATTTCGGTGCCGCCGCTCGTGCCCTGCATGCGAATGACCAGCCCGCCGCCGATGCCGCCCAGCAGAGCGCCATAAAGCGCGTTCAGCACCGGGTCGGTCGTCACACCGCCCGGCGGCAGAACCAGGACCAGGCCATCCAACACCACCGAAAATACAATTGAAGCAAAAATCGTCCGGGCCAGAAACCGCCGCCCGCCCAGGAACTTCCAGCCGGCGAAGAAGAGAGGAATGTTGGCAATCAGCACCATCGTGCCAATGGGCCAGCCGGTAAAGCTGTTAATAATTTGCGCCGCCCCGCTTAGCCCGCCCGGCGCCAGCTTGCCCGGCACCAGGAACAAGGCGAAGCACACCGCTTGCAGGCTCGCGCCGATGAAGATCAATGTATAGTCACGAATCTGTTTGAGCCGCATGGCTCACCTTTTATCTTGCTTTAGGTTGCTTGTCAAGCTATGTTAGACTTGACTCATGCAAAGACTTCTCCTGACCCTTGCTCTCGCGGCGCTCGTGCTCGCCGGTTGCGCCGCCCCGGTTCCCCCAACCCTCACCGCAACATCGGCGCCTGTTTCGACAGCGGCCCCGACTGCCACCCCCACAATAACTGCTACCGCGACCCTTACATCCACACCGACGGCCACCCCGACTCCGCTCCCGCCATCCAAAGTCGTCGTCATCTCCATTGACGGTTTGCGGCCCGACGGGCTTCTTCAGGCAAATGCGCCCAATATTTTTGCGCTGGCCAAACGCGGCGCTTACACCTGGAAGGCGCAAACAATTTTCCCGCCCGTCACCTTGCCCTCGCACGCCTCCATGCTCACCGGCTACACCCCCGAAGGCCATGGCCTTACCTGGAACGATAACCTGCCGGATCGCGGCGCAATAGCAGTTCCCACGATTCTCTCAATCGCGCGCGAGGCCGGCTTGCGAACAGTAATGATAACCGGCAAAGAAAAATTCAGGCAACTCAATGCGCCCGGCTCGACGGACG